>JAITNC010000229.1 GCA_031290675.1 Campylobacteraceae bacterium
GACATAATTAAATCGTTTGGTTCTTTTAACTCTTTGAGCCGTTTTTCTAACAATGGCAAAAGGCTATCGTTAATAAAGCCCGTGTAAGTATTCTTTGCCTTTAGGTTGCTAAGTGTGATTTGTTTCTCTTTTATGTTGATGTCTTTTTTCTTAATCGTCATTACCGTTTCTAAGCGTGCGCCCGTGCTTAGGCTAAGTTCTAAAAATAACATAATCGGAGGGTCTGCCATAAAAGCGTTTTTTAGTGTAGTAACCTCATCAGTGCTAAGATAACGTTCTCTTTTATTGTCGGTTTTTAGCTTGGTTACTTTTTTACTTGGATTAACGCCTTTAAATAGCTCCCTACTAATCGCAAAGTTAAAAACGGCTCTCACTTTGGCGATGAGGTTGTTTATCGTTTGAGGGGCTTTACCGTTCGTTCTAAGGGTATTTTTTATCTTGTCTATGTCGTCTGATGTGATTTCGTCAAGTCTTTTATCGTTAAACTTATCAGCTACAAACCGATAAGCACCTTTGGACTTGCTGACTAAACCCACGCTCTTTATGTATTGCTCGCTCGCCTCTTTGAATGTTATGCCCTCTTTGCGTTTGTGCTTGACTATCGGAGTATCATCTCCAAAGCGGATTTTGTTGATAGCTTCGCTTCGCTTTCTATGGCAATATGCAATATTTATCCCCTCATCGCTTGCCTTGCCTATCCTTTGCCACTTCTTTTTTTTGCCCACTTTGTAAGTGATGTAATAACTCAAATCGCCGTTTGCTAAAACTTTGTGATAAATACCGTCGTACTTAGTACTGCTTTTAATAAATTTATTCATTTTAGATACCCTTTTTGGTTTACCCTATGGCTACCCATATTTTATCATAATTGGTTTTATTTGACAATACTTGATTTTTTATGCTACCATTACTGAGTATGATTTTTAGGGGCTTTTGAGTGATTTTGAAGTCATTTAAGGTTAGGTAAAATTAGTATGGTGGAAGTGAGGGGAATCGAACCCCTGTCCAAAAACAAGCCGCGAGATGACGTCTACATGCTTAGAGGGATTGATTTTGTCTTTACTTTTGCTTCACTCAATCCGCGAAGGTTACACAAAAGCGCAAACTTAAATTTCGGCGAGCCGTCAGTTAAGTGGCCTGCTTGAGCTATCTGGTTTTGAGCTTCGCTAAATCCGCTTAGATAGCGTCCACGGAGCAAAGCCTCCCTTTAAGGATAAAACTTACGCGATTTTAGCGTAAGCGGGAGCGAAATTTTTGTTATTTGCGTCTAAATTTATGAACTTTTTACGCTCTGTTCAAAGCGGCATGCAATCAAACCGAACCTGCTCCTGTCGAAGCCAAGTCACTCCCAAAAACACGCTTACTCGTTTATCATCTCTTTGATATTTCGAGCAAGGAGGGCAATTTTATCCACTTTTTGTGTTTTAGTCAAGTTCTCGTTCAAAAGTATCTTCACAAATGCGCTCCCGACGATAACGCCGTCAGCGTGTTTGGCTTTTTCACGTGCGCTATTTTCGTCCACGCCAAAGCCGACAAAAACAGGCGTTTGGCTGTTGTGAGTTTTGATACTCGCCACCAACCCCTTCAAATCCTCATCTTTGCCGCTTCCCGTTATGCCGGCGTACGCCACAAGATAGATAAATCCCAAAGAGTCTTTCGCTATCTTCGCTATTCGCTCGCTCGTGTGCGTAGGAGCTATAAAGTCCACAAGATAAAGCCCCATACCCTCAAGCAGATGTTTGTAAGAGCGTGCCTCCTCAAAAGGAAGGTCGGGTATGATAAACCCGCTCACGCCAAGTTCTCTGGCTTTGGAAGCGAAGTAATCAACTCCTTTGTGGTAAAAAGGGTTGAAATATCCCATAAAATACGTCGTTATCTTTGGTGCGACCTGCTTTGCTATCTCAAAAAGCATATCTGTCTTAAAGCCGCTTTTTAACGCCAGCAAGTTCGCCGCTTCTATCACCGGCCCGTCAGCCACAGGGTCTGAAAACGGCACTCCAAGCTCAAGTATGTCAGCCCCCGCCTCACGAAGAGCTAAAGCCAAATCCACACTGAAATTTACGTCCGGATATCCCGCTGTTATATACGCCACCAACTGCTTCATTTTGCCCCATTTTTAGGATATAAATTTTAAAAACTTCTTTTTGCTGTTTTTTATGGATATAATTGTAACATTAAAAATATAATTTTGCCATATATCAACAGAGGTCAAATGAGAACGATAACTTCAATAAAAAACGCTAAAAACCAAGAAAAGCTTGTGATGATTACCGCTTATGATGCGCTTTTCGCAAGACTGTTTGATGAGAAAGTAGATATGATACTTGTCGGCGACAGCCTAAATAACAGCTTTAACGCCCAAAGCGACACTATAAGTGTGGATTTGGATATGATGATATACCACACAAAAGCCGTTATGAGGGGTGCTAGAAACACTTTTGTGGCTGTAGATATGCCGTTTGGAACGTATACTGATGAGAAAATCGCGCTCAAAAACGCTACCAAAGTCTATCAGCAGACAGGTGCGCACGCCGTAAAGATAGAAGGCGGAGAGGCAAGAGCGCACATAGTCAAAGCCCTCACGAGCAACTCCATAGCAGTCGTGGGACACATCGGGCTTATGCCCCAATTTGCGAGAAGCGAGGGCGGTTTTAAGATAAAAGGCAAAGACGCCGAAGATACGAAAAAACTCGTGGAGGACGCCAAAGCGATAGAAAAGGCGGGGGCGTTTTGTATAGTCGTGGAGGGGGTCAAAGAGGACGCCGCACGTGCTGTGAGCGAGGCTGTGAACGTGCCTACTATCGGCATAGGAGCGGGCAGATACACAGACGGGCAAGTGCTTGTTTGGAGCGATATGCTGGGGTTTTTTGAAGAGTTTAAGCCGAAGTTTGTGAAGCGATACCTAAACGGCGCAGATATAGTCAAAGAGGCGGTGGCGAGATACGCCCAAGAGGTCAAAGAGGGAAAATTTCCTGATGATAATTTTATATATTAAGCGAAAAATATGGAACGAATAGTTGAGATAGAAAAGATACAATTTGACAACGAGTACGAAAACTCACTGCGTCCCAAATCGTGGAGTGACTACATCGGGCAGGATAAAGTCAAAAAAAATCTACAGGTTTTTATAGAAGCGTCCAAAAAAAGAGGTGAGAGTTTAGACCACGTGCTGTTTTTTGGGCCCCCCGGTCTTGGCAAAACGACTTTAGCCCATTTGATAGCCGCTGAGATGAGCGTGAGTATCAAAATGACAGCCGCCCCGATGATAGAAAAAAGCGGCGATTTGGCGGCGATACTGACCAACCTGCAAGAAGGCGATGTGCTTTTTATAGACGAGATACACAGGCTCTCGCCCGCCATAGAGGAGGTTTTGTATCCGGCTATGGAGGATTTCAGGCTTGACATCATCATAGGCAGCGGGCCGGCGGCGCAGACTATCAAGATAGACTTGCCACGCTTCACGCTTATAGGCGCAACGACGAGGGCGGGTATGATAAGCGCACCTTTGAGAGATAGATTTGGTATGCATTTCAGGCTGCAATTTTACACTTGCGACGAGCTTGCCAAGATAATCCAAAAAGCCTCGCTCAAACTCAACTTTGCGTGCAAAGAGGACGCTGCGGCGGAGATGGCGAAAAGATGCCGTGGTACGCCGAGAATAGCTTTGAGGCTTTTGAAACGTGTGCGGGATTTCGCTCAGATACACAATGAAGAGTTTATATCTAAAGGGCGCGCCAAATACGGACTTGACGAACTTGGCGTGGACGAACAGGGGTTTGATGAGATGGATATAAGATTTTTAAACATCTTGCTCAACTCCAAAGGCCGCCCCATCGGGCTCAGTACCATAGCGGCGGCGTTGAGCGAGGACGAAGGCACTGTGGAAGATGTGATAGAGCCTTACCTCATCGCCACAGGATACATAGAACGCACGGCAAGAGGCAGGATAGCCACGCCAAAATGCTACGAGATGTTCAAGCTCTCGCCGCTAAATACAGGACTTTTTGAGGGTTCAGATGACTAACAGCAACAGACTTTTTTTATTGGTGGTTTTGGTTTTGACGCTATTTGGTATGTTCAAACTCTACTCTCCGTTTTTGCTTGACATCACGATAGCTTCGCTTTTGGCTGTCGCTATGAACAGCATCAACATATCTATACAGAAGTTTGTCAGATTTCCCATCATTTCGGCTATTTTGACGACGCTCGTGCTGCTTTTGCTCTTTTTTGCGCCTATCGGATATGTCGTTACTATGCTCACAAACTCGCTTTTGCACGTGGACGCCGAGTTGATACAAAAGATAGAAGGATTTATCGCCTCTTTGCAAAACTCTCTGCCAAAATCGCTTGGTTTTTTAGCTCCCGACGTAGAACAATACCTCTCGGAGTTTGACAAGTCAGCGCTCGCCGCACAATTTGTCCATTACGCCACGATGGCGGGCAAGATGAGTGCGGGCTTTTTGAAAGATATGGTTTTGATAGTGATATTTTTCTTTTTCGCTACATTTTACGGCAAAAATCTCGCCGAATACTTCAAAAGCGTTATGCCGATAGACAAAAAAGAGGTAAATGATATATTTTTTGAAGTTACAAATGTGATGAGCGTTGTCTTTTACTCTATCATCTTAACAGCGATTTTGGAAGGTATTTTGTTCGCTTTTATCGCTATGGCTTACGGCTACAACGCCGCTATGCTGGGCATCTTGTACGGTTTTGCTTCGCTTATCCCGATAGTCGGCGGCGCACTCGTGTGGCTTCCGCTCTCATTGATACAATTCTCAAGCGGCGACACGGTCGGTGCGCTCGTCATCGCTATTTACTCATTTTTGGGTATCGGCGTGGTGGACAACTTCATCAAACCGCTCATCATCAAATACGTAAATAAACTGCTCTTAAAATCGCCCGTATATTTCAACACGCTTTTGATATTTTTCTCTATCATAGCAGGCTTAGCCTCATTTGGCTTTTGGGGTATGATACTCGGCCCCGCCCTCACGACATTTTTCATATCGCTGCTCAAACTTTTCCGCTTGATAAAAGAGCGAAATCTGGAAAGTAAAAAGCCTTAATGTTTCACAATTTTAATATTTCGGCACAATCAACTCCTAATTTATATAGAGCATATAATATAATCAACAAAGAACAGCAAGATAGGCTAAATAAGAAAATATCAGGCTTCAAATACCCAGACAAAATCGTAAATGATATAGAAAAAATGATAGAAAAATCCAATATTGCTTTTAATCACAAAGATTTTGAAAAGCAATTTGCAACTTTGATAACTCCTATATTAAAACCAAAATTAACCATAGATATGCAAATAGAAAAATTAAAAATAAAAGGTGTTACCTTTAACGCGACCGATATGGACGAGAATAACGCTAAAAATTTCTTAACGAACAACACATTTTATTACAAACTTACTGCATATAGAAAAAACTTTGAAAAAAGTGATGATAAATATATTGATTTGGATTTTAGCTACTTGGTTGATTTGTCCATAATGGATATGCACACTAAAAACGAAGTACTTAAAATTTGTTCGTGCATAGAGCACGCCATTAAAACAAAACTATTGAGAGATTTTGACATATCAACTGAAGATGGCTATCAAATCGTCAAAGACTTTTGTATATATGCAAAAAAAATTCCACACCCTATCAATCAATCAAGCATTGACAAATTTAAGCATAAAGCAATATGGCAAATAGTTGAAGAGGTTACTTTGAGTGAGCTTTTTAAATTATGTGATTATTTTTATAAAAAACATACTAGAAACAGTCAAGTTTATATTAAAATCAAAAATTTATCAAAGTGTATTATTGACCTTAGAAATGCTGTTTCACACAACAATTGTTTAATTAATGATTTAAATAAAAATCAGTTAACACGCGCAACAGATGAAATTGTTGATTACTTATATATACATTGCTTCAAAAACGATAAGTCCATATACAAATTTAAAAAAAATATTGAGGATATGCTAACCAATAAATTTATTAATAATTTTTTAGGCTGCTTGCTTGCGCTGGATTATATTAGCAGTAGCCAAAAAATAAAATATCACAGATATAAAGAGATACTTCTTCTAAAGCACAGGATAAAAAAGAATAAGCACTATTATAGAAACAATAAAATCATCAAACCAATATATTATATTATACTCAAAACCATTCTTCACTTCTATTGCAAAAATATCAGATAATGTTTTTAATATCTTTTTTAGTGTATTTATTGTACACTCACGATGAAGTACGATAGTTGAACATTTGTTGTTAGCAACATTTCTGATACTATCCGTTTGGTCAGTCGGAAGATTGACCAAACATTTTTTGTAAATATTTTAGCTTTTTATCATCTTTTGCCTAGTACAATCAACATTACTATATCTCACACATTAAAAGTATCCAATGAATGAAAAAATTATAGATTTTTTGAGTGAACATCACGTTTTGAGTTTAAACACCTGCGTTGAAAACCAAAGTTGGAGTTCAAGCTGTTTTTATGCTTTTTTACAAAGCACGGACACATTTGTCTTCGCCTCCGATACAGACACACGCCATATGCAAAATATCGCCAAAAACCCTCAAGTCAGCGGCGTCATCGCTCTTGAAACAAAACAGATAGGACTGATACGAGGTTTGCAGTTTGAAGGTGTGGTGCAAAAAGCCTCAAAAAGCGGCGAAAAAGCTTACTTTAAAGCTTATCCGTTTGCCAGAATTATGCTGCCAAAACTTTGGGAGATAGAGATAACTTACGCCAAACTCACCGACAACAGGCTTGGATTTGGCAAAAAGTTAGAATACAAAAGGGCGTGAAATCACCCCGCCTTTTTTAAAATCAAGCTCACTTTTTTTCTTCGCTCTTTAAATCCAGCTTCAAATCACTGTTTTTCGCGACCTTGATGCCACGTTTTAGAACATTTTTGGCTATCTCTTTGGCTTGTTTCAAAGAGTGCATTTTGTACGAACCGCATTGGTAGACATTTAGCTCAGGGATATCTTTTTTCTTTTTGACACCCAATATGTCTTTCATGGAAGCTTCCCACGCAAGCGCTACTTTCTGCTCATCGGGAGTGCCGATAAGACTCATATAAAACCCCGTCCTGCAGCCCATCGGCGATATGTCTATGATCTCAACTTCATCGCCATTTAAGT
>JAITNC010000060.1 GCA_031290675.1 Campylobacteraceae bacterium
CCCGTCATTGCGAGTCGAAGCCCTGAGCTTGCGAAGGGTCACGTCAGCAAACGTGGCAATCCATATGATAATGGCACAAAAAGTAAATATTATATCAATAAGTAGCGATGTATTTCATATTTTTTAAGTAAATTTCTTAGTAAAAAGAGTGGATTGCCACGCCTGAGGTTGCGGGTCAAGCCCGCAATGACGACGCAATGACGGAGAAAGTGCAAATTTGCATAATTTTAACTTGGCTCTTTTGTGTATAGATGAGGCAGTTTGAAAATTTGGCGAGGCGCATACGCATTGGTATGTAACGAAGCCAAGTTGAAAACAACGAAATATAGACACGAAAGAGCCAAGTTAAAATATGCAAAAGATGAGTTACCTCACAAAAAAATTTCACTCTTTATCTCTGCGGAACATTATTTGCAATGTATATCTTGAAAATAAAATGTTAAGGAGAAAAAGATGTCTACATTAAGACAAATCGCCTTTTACGGCAAAGGTGGAATCGGCAAATCAACCACTTCACAAAACACGCTTGCCGCTATGGCTCACTATTTTGGCAAAAAGATTTTGATAGTAGGGTGCGACCCCAAGGCTGACTCTACAAGACTTATTTTGCACGAGAAAGCCCAATGCACCATCATGCAGTTAGCTTCAGAAGCCGGCAGTGTTGAGGATTTGGAGCTTGATGATGTGTGTAAGCCCGGAGCTGCCGAGTTCAACCCCGATGATACGTCTATCACGGAGGGTTATATCATGTGCACGGAGAGCGGCGGGCCAGAGCCCGGAGTTGGCTGCGCAGGACGAGGAGTTATCACGGCTATCAACTTTTTGGAAGAGGAAGGCGCATACAAGGAAGAGCTTGACTTTGTATCTTATGATGTTTTGGGCGATGTCGTGTGCGGCGGGTTTGCGATGCCTATCAGGGAGGGCAAAGCTCAAGAGATATACATAGTGATGTCGGGCGAGATGATGGCGATGTACGCCGCAAATAACATCTCAAAAGGTATCTTGAAGTACGCAAATACGGGCGGAGTAAGGCTCGCCGGTCTTATCTGCAACGCCAGAATGACAGACAAAGAGTACGATTTGGCGAAAAACCTCGCCGAGCAGATAGGCACACATCTTATCCATTTTGTACCACGAAGCAACCACGTCCAGAGAGCCGAACTGCGCCGTATGACGGTCGTTGAGTTTGCGGAGCATACAGACCAAGCTTATGAGTACAAAGAGTTGGCGAGAAAAATCATAGCCAATGACTTGAAAGTTATCCCAAAACCGCTTGAAATGGACGATTTGGAAGCGTTGTTGATGGCTTTTGGTCTGGAAGATGAAGTAGAAGCGGACGCTATCGGCAAAAAAGCCAGCGCGTAAATCAAAAAAATAACAGGAGAACAAAATGTTTGTTTGCGGATACCATTTCCCAGCGAGCGAGGGAAACAAGATAGAGTTTAGCAAAGTTGTAGAGAAAGTCATCACGAGTGTCGGCGATTTGTCCAAGTACAATACCGTAGAGCTTACAGGCGAAACGAAAGAGGGGGTCAAACTTCACACGCTAAGTGCAGAGAAGGGGACTTTTCTGTTCGCCGCCTTTGTTGATTACTATAACAAGTCCGATATAGCGGGCGAGTATAAGATGGTTTTTTATACGAACAAGTACCAAATCAGCGAGATAAGCAAAGCGGTTGATGGCGGCAAAACGGCTGATATTTGCAAAAAACTTGACGATATGAATCTATATAGAGTGAAAGTCGCATAGCGTCAAACAAAAAAATTTAAGGAATCTAAAATGACAGCTGAAATATTGCAGGAGCTGCAAAAAGCTGCGATAGAAGAGGTGCTGAAAGTCTACCCCGAGAAAGCACAAAAAGACAGAGCGAAGCACCTTGGCGTTGAGGCGGGCGAAGAGGTTGAGGGGGTAAAAAGTGTGTGTGATTCGCTCAAGAGCAACAAGCAAACCGTTCCGGGCGTTATGAGCCAAAGAGGCTGTGCTTATGCGGGCAGCAAAGGCGTTGTTTGGGGTCCCGTGAAAGATATGGTTCATATCTCGCACGGACCTGTTGGCTGCGGACAATACAGCAGAGCAGGGCGGAGAAATTACTATATCGGCACGACGGGCATAGACACTTTTGTGACTATGAACTTTACGACAGACTACAATGAAAAAGATATAGTTTTTGGCGGCGACAAAAAGCTAAAAGCCGCATTGGCTGAGATAGACGCACTTTTCCCGCTAAACAACGGCATCTCTGTACAGAGCGAATGTCCGATAGGCTTGATAGGCGATGATATACAAGCGGTCGCGCGTACATACAAAAAAGAGAGCGGCAAGCCCGTCATAGCGGTATCTTGCGAAGGATTTAGGGGCGTTTCGCAAAGTCTGGGACACCACATAGCCAACGATATGATAAGAGATGAAGTTATGAGCGATACATCTTACAAAAAAGACTTTGAAAGCACGCCTTATGATGTCGCTATCGTCGGGGATTATAACATCGGCGGCGACGCTTGGAGTTCACGTATATTGTTGGAGGAGATGGGGCTGAGAGTCATAGCCCAATGGAGCGGCGACGCTACCTACAAAGAGCTCGCTATCTGCCCCAAAGCCAAGATAAACCTTTTGCACTGTTACAGAAGTATGAACTACATAGTCAGACATATGGAGCAAGAATTTGGTATACCGTGGATAGAGTACAACTTTTTTGGGCCGTCAAAAACAACAGAGAGTTTGAGAAAGATAGCTGCCCAATTTGACGAGAAAATACAGCAAAAAGCCGAAGAGGTCATAGCCAAATATACAAAAATGACAGACGAGGTCATCGCCAGATACAGACCAAAACTTGAGGGCAAAAAGGTGATGTTGTACGTGGGAGGTCTTCGTCCGCGACACGTCATCGGGGCTTATGAGGATTTGGGTATGCAAGTCATCGGTACAGGATACGAATTCGGTCATGGCGACGACTACAAAAGGACAAAAGAGGAGCTTGGCGGGGCTACTTTGATATATGACGACACAAACGAGTACGAGTTGGAGCAGTTCGTCAAAAAACTCAAACCAGACCTTGTAGCGAGCGGCGTAAAAGAGAAGTATGTATTTCAAAAAATGGGATTGCCGTTCAGGCAGATGCACTCTTGGGATTATAGCGGCCCTTATCATGGGTACGATGCATTTGCGATTTTTGCAAGAGATATGGATTTGGCGTTAAATTCTCCCGTATGGGCGCATACTAAAGCGCCGTGGGAAAAAGAAAAGGAGGCGTGATATGCAAGATATCAACAATATAGTAGACGGGCAAAAATTATTTTTAAAGCCCGAATATCAAGAAGTCTTGAAAAACAAAAAGCTCTTTGAGGGCAGCGCAGGCTCTGTAAATCCTCTCAAAGTTGAGGAGATAGCGGAGTGGACTAAGAGTTGGGAATACAGAGAAAAAAACTTAGCCCGTGAACATATCACGGTAAACCCTGCGAAAGCGTGTCAGCCCCTTGGTGCGGTGATGGCGGCTCTTGGCTTTGAAAATACTATGCCTTACGTACACGGAAGCCACGGTTGTGTGGCTTATTTTAGAAGTTATTTCACGAGGCATTTCAAAGAGCCTACCCCGTGCGTGAGCGATAGTATGAGCGAAAGTGCGGCGGTTTTCGGCGGACTTGCAAATATGAAAGAGGGGCTTTTGAACTGCAAGAGCTTGTACAAGCCCGATATGATAGCGGTTTCCACTACTTGTATGGCTGAAGTCATCGGCGACGACTTGAACGCTTTTGTCATCGGAGCAAGGAAAGATGCCGAGGGCAAGCTTGACGATACACCGATACCGGCGGCTCACACGCCATCTTTTCAAGGCAGCCATATAACAGGCTACGACAATATGATGAACGCTATCTTGCAGGAGCTAAACCCGCTTGAGCAAAGGGGCGAGAAGGACGAAGAGCGTATAAATATCATTCCGGGTTTTGAGGCGTATCTTGGAAGCCTGAGAGAGATAAAAAAGATAGCCAAATTTTTCAGCGATAAAATAGTGATGATAGGCGACCACGAGGAGCAGTGGAACACTCCTGCGGGCGAATACAAACTCTATGCGGGCGGCACTCCTTTGGCTGTAGCAAAAACAGCCAGCAGCGCAAAAGCCACTATCTCTTTGCAAAAATACTCCACGATAGCCACAGGCAAAAATATCAAAAACAACTGGGCTGGGGAGTATATCGCCTGCAATCCGATAGGACTTGGCGGCACGGACGCTTTCGTGATGAAACTCAGCGAGCTTACCGGCAAAAGCGTGCCAAATGAGCTAACCTTGCAAAGAGGTCAGCTTGTGGACGCCATGCAAGACAGCTATCCATATATGCACGGCAAAAAGTTCGCCATATGGGGGGATCCTGATTTTCTACTCGGAGTAGTGTCGTTTTTGGTGGAGATGGGGGCTATACCAAGACATATCATCTGCCACAACTCGCCGAGAAAAAATTGGGAAAAAGAGATGAGGGCGCTGCTTGATAAGAGTGCATTTAAAGATGAGTGCAACATCTGGCCGGGGAAAGACTTGTGGCATCTAAGAAGCCTTTTGTTTACAGAACCTGTAGATTTTATGATAGGCAATGTTTACGGCAAAGAGCTTTATCGCGACACAAAGATACCTTTGATACGCATAGGATTTCCCATCTTTGACCGCCACCATCTGCACAGATACTCTATCAGTGGGTATGAAGGGGCGTTAAATCTACTCACGTGGATTGTAAATGCAGTCCTTGACAATCTTGACGAACAGACGAAAGAGATTGGCGTGACGGATTACTTTTTTGACTGCGTGAGGTGATATTAAATAGGTGTGTGGGGCGCAACCCCCCTCCGTCATTGCGAGCCTGTAATCAGGCGTGGCAATCCAGTATTAAAACGGCGGAATTGCGCCATAACACGCCCCCTTTGTGTCATTGTGAGGAGCGAAGCGACGTAACAATCTCAGTTCTATTTTTTACGAAAAATCACTTAAAAAATATGAAATACATCATTACTCATTGATATATAATTTACTTTTTGTGCCATTATCATATGGATTGCCACGTTCGCAAGCTCACTCGCAATGACGGAAGGGCAAGTTTACAAGATTTTAGCGAATTTATTTTGCATGATAATGAGGCGCAAATGAAGCCCGCGAGCGGTGCGTACTTGAGGTACGTGAGCGAGCGCGGCGAAATTGCAACGAAGTTAGCGTGCAAAAGAACGAGCTAAAAATTGTA
>JAITNC010000104.1 GCA_031290675.1 Campylobacteraceae bacterium
GAGTGTGAACTAAGGGCTTTAAATATCCATATAGCGCTTGCAAACTTGTCTTTTGCCGCCACGATACCGCTTGCGTTTTTCAGCGTATCGTCTTGGCAGTTTTCATCTTTTGCGTCAAAAATATTTAGTGTTTTATCTTCATTTTGCGCTATCAGTTTCATCGTCCGCCTTAATAAAATATATCAAAAACCATATCGTAAACGCCGCACATAGCGCAGTTATTCCCATAGCTTGAAGCGAAGAGATGGTGCTAAAAGCCAAAACTCCAAAACCCGCTATCGTACTCAAAAGCGAATAAAAAACCGCTTCATTTGTGCGTTTTCCGCCCAAAACAACGCTATAGATGCCATAATCAACGCTTATAGCCATCACTATGACGAGCATAAATATATGCAGCACGGACATCGGCGTAAATACAAATATCAAAGAGCATACCGCCAATGGCGCAAGCACGAAGCTGAACGCTTTCAAAAACTTCTCTTTGGCGCAAAACGCTATGACAAAAACTATCAAAAAAACGATAAACACGCCCGCTATCATCAACTCTTTTGCGGCACTTTTGAGCTCGGCTTGAAATAACAACATAGAATCTATGGCCAAAACGTCGTCGTTTTGCGGCAAAGCGAGGCTGTTTTTATCATAAAAACCGACCGCATAAAACTTCTCTTTTATCTTGGCGGTTTTCAAAAAGCTCTCATTTAAAAACTCGTCTGAGTAAACGGGCTTGGGGGGATTTAACATCGTGTCGCTGTAAGCGTTATCAAAATACCCCTCCCTAAAGCCCGCTTTTTGCGCATAAAATGCTATATCTTGGCGCAAAGCCGCAAAGTCCAACGCTCCTAGCTCCGCCGCCCTCGCCTCAAAATCTTTTGTAGACAACAGCGATGATATCGGCACGAAAGCACCTTTTAGCGTTTGTGCTTTGTCTATCAGCTCATCAACACTCTCGGAGGATATCAAAACCGCACTTTGGTTGCCGACATTTCCCAAAATCATCTTCTCTTTTTGCTGCAAGTTTTCATTTTTCACATCTAACGACTTGATATTGGTATCAAATCCAGTCCAAAAAAACGACCCGCTTATGAGCAAAATACTCACCGCACATATGAGTAACGGCGAGAGGATATTTGTACTTTTGACGCTCATACCCTTTGTTTTAGCATCGCCAAATCCAAGATGAGGGTACACAAAAGCAAAGCAGACGTATGAGAACGCCAACGCACACGAAGCGCTAAGCGCGATTTGGGAGATGAGTGTAAACTTGACAAATCCAAGCGCGAGAAAGGCTGTGAAAGTAGTGATAAAACCGTAAAAAACAGGCTTTGAAAAACCTTTTTTGCTGCCGTACATATCGTGCAGATAGCAGTGAAACATATAGTCTACGGAGATAGTGCTCACAGCGGCGCTAAATGCGAACGATATCATAGATATTTCACGCCAAATCATTCCCGCTACAAGCTGCGCAAATGCTGCCGAACTAAAAAGCGTTACGCACGAAAAAAAGAATAAAGAGGGCTTTCTCAGCCAGTAAATATACAAAAGTCCCAAAATTATCGCACTGAGAGATAGTATGATTTTGACTTGGGATTTGAAAATCCTCGTATTTTCCACTTGATAAAAAAACGGCGAAAATAGGTATGCGTCGGGCGCTATTTCACGCAGTTTGTCATAATACTCCTCATACTCATTTGGCGTTATGTCAAGCCTGAAAACAGACACATCATCAAACCCTTTCACGCTTGGCATAGAGTAAAAGTTCTCTTTTGCAGCGAAAAGCGAGAGTGGGTCGTTTTTGTCAAGAGAAAACTTAAATCCTTCGCTCAAATCCTCTTTTAACTTCAAAAGTTTTGCGTAAACCTCATCGCCTTTTGGCAAAAAATCCGGCGCATCGTGGAGATAAAATCTGTATAAATCCCTAAACTCACTTATCTGCTCCGAAGCAGGATAGATAGCTTGATAACCTTTGAGGGAGGATATTTTTTGCGTTAGATCCTCCATATCGTCCGGCTCGTCTGCTAAAATCACCTCTTGCGCCCTGTTTATCTTTTGATATATCAAAAGCGACTCTTTTGAGTTGCCCTCAGGTAAAAGAGCGTCAAAAGATGAGGATATGCGTTTTTGTATGTCAAACGCCCAGACAAGCGTCAAAAGCGTTAGAAAAACGACTACAAGGCTACCTCTTTTGAACCACATCTATGGTTATCCTGTCGCCGTTTTGTCCTAAAAAATCAAGTTTTGTGATGTTGCCCTCTTTGAGCTCATAAGTTAGTTTTGATATAGGATTTGATGAGCTTATGCTCTTTAAAACGACCTCTTTTGGGGATTTTTCCAAAACCTTGAAAAACTTTTTCAAGCTCTGTTCGTCATCTTCAAAAAGCGCACGAAAGAGAGTAAATGTTTTGGCGATATTTGGCTCATCTTTTGCCTCTTTCACGCTCACATCGCCGCCGCTTTTTATGGTTATTTGACCATCTTTCAAGCTCACTTCTCGCTCGTTGGGCGGAGCGTAATATATCTTTACGCTATCGTTTGAAAAGCTGATAAAGCCACTTCTTGTAACTTTTTCATTTAGTGCGTCAATGTAGCGGGTTTCTTTAAAATCTATGTGCATTTCGCCCGCGCCCAAAGATAACATCAAAAGTATAAAAATCAAAGCTACTCTACTCACTCTTCACTCCCTCTTTTTCTCTTTTGCCAAATATATATGTGCAGTATCAACGCCAAAACAAAGACGGCGTACCAGCCGAGCGACACGTAAAATGCCCAGAGCCATTTTGACATAAATAGCAAAAAATATATATGCAGTACGACGTTCAGCCAAGCCGCCACGCTCCAAATCCAAGTGTTTGAGCGGATTTGCTCCACAGATATATGTTTTTTGCGAAAAAACTTCCAACGGTTGATGGCTGTTTGTATCATCTGTGGAGTTTTATCTCGCATACTCAAAAGTGTCGCCACGCCGACCGATATGGCGAGCGGCCCGAACATCAAAAGAATAGTTTTTCCAAAGAGCAGCGTGCTCAAAGAGATGACAAAATAGACAAACGGAATAATCCAAACAGGGCTTTTCTCTCTAAAATTTAAGCCTATCAAAATAACGCTCGCCACCAAAATAACGAGCGAATATACATTTGGGCTAAACGTATCCATCAGCCAAACGATAAGCGGGCCATAAATAAAAGAGAAAATTGTAAGTATCAACGAATCATTCCGCCGCTTACATTTAGTACTTCGCCGCTGATATAAGTCGCCCTATCAGCTAAGAAAAATACACACTTTGCGACCTCATCGGGCTTTCCGAAACGCCCCAAAGGTATGATGGATTTGTAACTTTTTTCGTCTATATGCTGCGACATTTCGGAGGCGATAAGCCCCGGAGCTACGGCATTTGCCCTGATGTTAAACCTCGCCAAATCAAGACACAGAGTTTTTGTGAACGCTATAAGCGCGCCCTTGCTCGCCGAGTAGTTGGCTTGTCCGTGATTTCCGACTATACCCGAAACCGAAACGACATTGACGATAGAACCCGACTTGTTTTTTATCATTTGCGGCAAGATGGCTTTTGTAACACGATATGTGCCGTTGAGGTTTGTGTCTATGACGCGCTCCCACTGCTCATCGCTCAGCCAATAAATATGCGCATCATCTGTGATGGCGGCGTTATTTACCAAGACATCAACGCTTATTTCGCTGAGGGCTTTTTTGATACTCTCGCCATCTTTCATATCCCATTGCAATATTTTTGCGTCAAATCTCAGCTCCAACTCTTTCGCTTTTTGCTCGTTTTTATTGTAGTGCAGA
The DNA here is from genome assembly GCA_031290675.1 of Campylobacteraceae bacterium. GTDB lineage: Bacteria > Campylobacterota > Campylobacteria > Campylobacterales > Campylobacteraceae > JAIRKW01. The sequence goes on from JAITNC010000104.1 coordinate 3,802, forward strand.
TACAAAGAGTAGCCCTCATCAAAAAATGTTTGGGCTATCGCTTCGCCTATCGCACCGGTTGAGCCTGTGATGAGTACGCTTTTGCTCACGCCAAATCCCCGTTTTCTATGATATGTACGACTTTTTCTATATCTATGTCCATTCGTCTGTCCTCATTTAAAGCCAAAACATCTTTTCGTATTTTGTCGTGATTTGCCTTCAAAAATGGTGATACAAGCTCCGCTTTTCGTATATCAACCGCTTGAGCAAGCCCGATAAAAGCGATGCTGAGCATATTTTTCAAATCAGGAAGCATCTTTGAAAAATCCAAAGCCGCAGTCGTTCCCATACTGACTTTGTCTTGGTTGAGCGACTCTGTAGGACGTGAGTGGATAGACGCCGCAGTCGTGTTTTTGACGACATCAGCCGCAAGCGAACTAAGCGTTATCTGCATAGCTTTGAAGCCGTGGAAAAAATGCTCTTTTTTGAGTTTGAGATTTTCCCCAAGCCCACGGTTAAATTTATGGTCAACCAACAGCGCAAACTCTTTATCCAGCAAATCCGCCAGATTTGCGGCGCAAATCTTTAGCGTATCCATAGCGTGAGCCACGTATCCGCCGTAAAAATTCCCTGAAGTATATATTCTCTTGTTTTTAGCGTCTATCAAAGGGTTGTCGTTCACAGAATTTATCTCGGTTTCAACCCATTTTTTTGATATTTCTATATTATCTCTTATGACGCCCAAGACCTGCGGCGCGCAACGCATAGAGTATGTATCTTGTATGTTGAGGTTGTTGTCCTCAAAAAATTTCGTATATCGCTCATCTCTTCCGTGAGTTAGTTTTGAACCCTTTGTCTTGCCAAGAACCGTGCTTGCTGCCGCCACTTGTCCGTCAAATGGCTTCACAGCGTGAACAAACTCTTCCAAAGGAGTTGTGTCGCAAAGCAGCACTTCATACATGCCAGCCACGAAAGATTCCATCGTTTTGAGCAGTATGTCAAACTCTTCCAACGAAGATAGAGCTATCGCGCTCATTATCGTCGTGCCGTTCATCACAGCGAGCGCCTCTTTTGGCTTAAAAACATAAGGTTTCAACCCAAGTTTTTTGTATATATCCGCACTGTTTTGTATCTTGCCCTCAAAGTACGCTTCCCGCTCGCCCGCTATAACAGCGGCTATGTATGAAAGAGGGGTCAAGTCGCCGCTCGCTCCGACAGAGCCTTGCGAAGGAATAGCAGGAGCGATGTCGTGTTTCAAAAGCAGCTCAAAACGTTTCAAAAGCTCGTATGATACGGCAGAGTGTCCTTTTGACAGAGAAATAAGTCTCGCTATGACAGCGTATCTGGCGACTTTTGGGCTCAAAATCCTGCCCACACCGCAACCGTGATATCTGTAAAGATTTTGTTGTAAAGTGGAGGCGTCTTTGCAGTCCAAATAATTTTTCCCGCTGTCGCCGTAACCTGTCGTAACACCATAAATAGGCTTCCCGCCGCTTATCGTATCTACCAAAAATTGATGTGCGCCGTCTACATAATCTACAAACCCCGCCTCATCGCTTACATAGACCTCTTTTGCGTTTGTGATGTCATCCAACGACACGTGGGACAAATCTACCTTCAAAACATCTTTACTCAACTTTTTCTCCTTTGAAAATTAGCGTGCAAATTTTTTTATCTTTACATATAAATTCCGCACAAAATCCGACCTCTTTTTCCAAAACATTTAGCTT
>JAITNC010000173.1 GCA_031290675.1 Campylobacteraceae bacterium
CCTCTGAACTCTCACGAGGAGAAGATGAGCCTTGGCATCAAGCCAAATATGCTGCGCCTATCTGTCGGCATAGAAGATATAGAGGATTTGAGAGAGGATATCGCACAAGCTCTTAGTTAATTTTTCTATTTTATCTAAAATAAATTATACAGCAGATATAATACTCACTTTATCTTAATTAAAAATGGGGAGCCGACGCTCGCTTTTTGTCGTTATCGCGACAAAGCGGCTGAAAATGGCTGAGATGGCTTTTGCCGAACCCTTTGAACCTGTACAGATAATGCTGTCGTAGGGATTTGTTTGTTTAAATTTATTTTTCTGCTCTCATTCCCCCTGCGACTTTACTAAACATAAAAGGATATATATGGAGTATAGTACGCAGCAACAAGCCGCCAAAATGGGTATCGTAACGCAAGCAATGATAAAAGCGGCGGAGTATGAGGGTATGAGCGCCGAGGTGTTGAGGGAGATGATAGCGCAAGGCGTTTGTGTCATTCCTGCCAACAAAAATCACAAAAGTTTGGAGCCAAAAGCCATCGGCGAGAGGCTCAAAACCAAGATAAACGTAAATCTAGGCATCTCAAAAGACAGCAGCGATATGGACGCTGAGTTTGAGAAGGTCAAAGGTGCGATAGAACTCGGTGCAGACGCTATCATGGACCTTAGCACGTCAGGCGATACAAGAGCGTTCAGGCGAAAATTGTCAAGCTACTCAACGGCCATGTTGGGTTCAGTTCCCATCTACGACGCACTTATCGCTTACAAAAAACCGCTCGGCGAGATAACAGCCAAAGAGTGGCTTGACGTGGCGAGAATGCACGCGCAGGACGGTATAGACTTTTTGACTATTCACGCAGGTTTGAACCGAGCGACTGTCGAGAGATTTAAAAAAAATAAAAACAGGCTGACAAACATCGTTTCACGCGGCGGTTCGCTGATATTTGCGTGGATGGAGATGACCGGCAATGAAAATCCGTTTTATGAGTATTTTGACGAGCTTTTGGAGATTTGCCAAGAGCACGATGTAACGCTCTCTTTGGGGGACGCTTGCCGACCGGGCTCCACGCACGACGCAAGCGACGCTTGTCAGATAGAAGAGCTGATAACTCTGGGCGAGCTTACGAAAAGGGCGTGGGCGAAAGATGTACAAGTCATCATAGAAGGCCCCGGACATATGCCGCTTGACCAGATAGAGATGAATATGAAACTGCAAAAAAGCCTCTGTCACGGCGCACCTTTTTATGTATTGGGACCTTTGGTAACCGACATAGCGCCCGGATATGACCACATCACGTCAGCCATCGGCGGAGCGGTAGCAGGCTGGCACGGAGCGGCGTTTTTGTGTTATGTAACGCCTGCGGAGCACTTGAGATTGCCAAATTTTGACGATATGAAAGAGGGCATCATAGCGACGAGAATAGCCGCTCACGCCGCCGATATAGCCAAAAAAATACCAAATGTTACGGAGTGGGACAACACTATGAGCAAGGCGAGGCAGAGGGTTGATTGGGAGTGTATGTTCAACCTCGCGATAGACCCCGAAAAAGCACGGCGCTACAGGGCGGAGTCAAAACCCGAACTTGAGGATAGCTGCAGTATGTGCGGGTCATTTTGCTCAATGAGAAATATGAATAAGATACTAAACGGGGAGAGTGTGGATATTAATATTATTTGAGTGGGCGTATTTAGTCTTTTACATATTTTAACTTTGCTCTTTCGCACGCTAATGTCGTTGCAATTTCGCCGCGCTCGCTCACGTACTTCAAGTACGCACCGCTCGCGGGCTTCATTTGCGCCTCATTATCGTGCGAAATTACGTCGCTAAAATTTTGTAAATTTGGTATTCACTAAGCCACCACTTCCGTCATTGCGAGCCTGTATTCAGGCGTGGCAATCCATAATTATAATGGTACAAAAAGTAAATATTATATCAATAAGTAGCGATGTATTTCATATTTTTTAAGTAATTTTATGTAAAAAGTAGAGCTGAGATTGTCACTCTGCTTCGCTCCTCACAATGACACAAAGGGGCGTGTGCGGCGCACTTCTATCGTGTCAATATAGTGGATTGCCACGCCTGAGTACAGGCTCGCAATGACGGAGGGGGTGGGCACAAAAGAAGCCAAGTTGAAATATGCAAAAGATAAGACAAACCACCCCGCCCTGCGGGCACCCCTCCACAGAGGGGAATTAACTCCAAGTTTACAAGATTTTAGCGACGTAATTTTGCCGGGTAACGAGGCGCAAATGAAGCCCGCGAGCGGTGCGTACTTAAACGTACGTGAGCGAGCGTGGCGAAATTGCAACGAAGTTAGCGTGCAAAAGAACAAGCTAAAAATTGTAAAAGACTAAGTTAGGAGATTTTACAAAGGCTCGCCCTGCCGTAAAATCTCCGTAAAAGACAAAAGACTAGCTTAGGAGATGATATCCCTCTGCCCTTTACTATTTGGCGGCGTCAAAACCCCCATATTTTCAAGCTGTTCTATGATGCTGGCCGCACGGTTATAGCCTATTCCAAGTCGTCTTTGTATGTAACTGATAGACGTCTTTTGGTCAGCCA
>JAITNC010000178.1 GCA_031290675.1 Campylobacteraceae bacterium
GTAGTATGGTTTTGGCGCAAAGACTATTTTATCGGCATTTGACAATATCTTTGGCATCACAAACATATCCTCGTAACATATCAAACCAACAGGAAATCTCACACCTTGAAACAGTTTCGTTTTATACAGCCTGCCCCACGGAAAGCTCGGATAGCTATTTATCAAAAATTGGTATTTGATGCCATTTGTATCCAGCCCCTCAAGAGTTTTCTTAAAAATCTCCATACCGTCTTTTTTTATCACATAAATACCGCATATCGCAACATCTGCGCTCTGTTTTTGGGCTATACTCATCAACTCTTCGTACATATCCAAAGCGATATAATCATCAGAATCCACAAACGCTATGTACTCTCCTTTGGCGATGTCAAGCCCTGCGTTACGTGCTCTGCTTACTCCGCCATTTGGCTGATGCAGTACTACTATCCTGCTATCTTTTTGGGCGTATTCGTCGCAAATCTTTCCACAGTTATCAGGCGAGCCGTCATCAACCAAAATAATCTCCAGATTTTTATATGTCTGATTTACGATGGAGTTCAGGCATGCAGCTAGATACTGCTCCACTTTATATACAGGCACTATCACAGATATAAGCGGATTTTTCATATTTTGCTTCTTTTATTTAGTATCTTTTCACTCGCTGCCACGACTTGCTCAACGCTCAGGTTTGTCATACAGCTCATATCATCGCACTTGTGCTTCATACCTCCAGCACAGCCGAGGCACGGCGGGTTTGCTTTCACTATGATAGCATTTTTCGTATATGGGCCGTAAAGCTTCGGATTTGACGGGCCGTAAAGCGCTACTATCGGCACTTTTTGACTGATAGCCACGTGCATAGGCCCGCTATCGTTCGTGATGATGAGCGAACAGTGCTGCATAGCGGCGGAGAGGACACCTATAGTAAAACAACCTGTCGCTATGATGGCGTTTGAGTGCATGAAACCAGCCGCCTCCTGTACCATGTCTTTGTCCATATTTCCGCCAAAAAAGACTATTTTGTAGCCATATCCAGCCAATATATCGGCGCACTTCGCAAATCTCTCCCCAGCCCAGCGTTTCGTCATAACCGCACTGCCTATGTTAAAACCCACGAGTTTATCGTCGTTTTTCACACCTTTTGAGTGCCAAAACTCTTCTGCGGCGGCAAAATGCTCATTTGAGGGAAATATCTCCAAGCCGTTGTTGCGCAGCTCTTTCACGCCAAGCTGTTTCAGCACATCAAGGTACATATCTGCCGCATGCAGTGTTCGCTCAAGCTTCAAGCGCTTACTCCACCGCCACGCAAAAAGTGCGTGCGAAACGCCTGTGCGAAACTTTGTTTTTGTGAACGCACATATAAATGAGCATCTCTCGTTTGGGTGGAGATTTATCACCACGTCAAAGTTTTGCGCGCTCAGGTTTTTGGCGCATTTGATGAGGGCAAAGATGGTGTTGTCGCCGCCCTTTTTGTCTATGGTTATCACTTGATTTAAGTTGGGGTTAAACAAAACGACATCTTTGAGTTTTTCGTCCACAAGGACGGCGATATGGGCGTTTGGCGCAGCTTTGCGCAGAGCGTTGATAAATGGCGTTATCAATATCAAATCGCCAAGATGCATCAAAAAAGTTACTAAAATTTTTTTATTATTTAGCTCAACCATCATATCTTTCCAATCTTATCTTTAAAGACTTTATACACCGCTTCAGGCGTTATATCCGCCATACAGTGCCAATTGTCACACTTTTTCTTCAAGCAACCCGTGCAAGGCGCACTGCTCAAAATCACTGTCGCATTGTCGTTGGCGTATGGCCCCGTGCGATTTGCGAGTGTCGGGCCGTACATGGCTATGAGAGGTTTTTTGAAAGCCGCCGCAAAATGCAAAGGCCCCGTGTCCGCACTGATATAAAACGCCGCCGCTTTTATCAGCGCCGCAAGCTCTCTCAGCGTCGTGTCGCCACTCAAATCCACGATATCTTTTGCGCCCGCCAATGATACTATCTTTTGGCTTTTTGCCCTCTCAGCCGCACCGCCCGCCAACACTACGCAAAACCCATCTTTGCTTATCAAGCTCACGAGCTTTGCGTAATGCTCCAAAGGCCACTCTTTCGTCCACCATCTCGCAGCCGGAACTACGACGATATACCTGCCCTCAACGCCCAAACTTTTTAGCTTTTGCTCTACTGCTTTCTCCTCAAGGCTCAAATCAGCCATCGGAAATTTTATATTTTTGACCTCAGAGCCCAAAAACCGCGCGACATCAAGATACCGCTCTATCACGTGGGCGTTTCTGTTTTCCCCGCAGACAGCTTTGCTGACAAAGCCGCTTAGTTCACGCATCTCACAATAACCTATACGATTTTTACAACCGCTCAAAAACGCCAAAACAGCACTCTTAAAAAGCCCCTGCATATCAATAACAAGGTCAAATCTTTTCTCTCGCAGCAGACGGCGCATATGAAAAAAATATCTCACTTTGTCGGCAAAAGAGCTTTTTTGAAATCTAACCTTATCAAAAAAAATCACCTCGTCTATCACGGAAGGCAGCGGTATAAAATCCGCAAACTGCGGGTGTACAAGCCAACTGATACGAGCTTTGGGAAATCTCTCCCTCAGCGCCGCAGCGAAAGGCAGCGTATGCAAGATATCCCCGAGCGAACTCATCTTGATAATTAAAATATTTTTATAATCCATAATGTTATTTTCCAAAATCACTATTTAAACAAACTTGTAAACATTTTTATATATAATACCGCGACTAAAATACTATCACAAATTATTTGAAGGACTGCTAATGATAAAAAAATGCCTCTTCCCAGCTGCAGGATACGGGACGAGATTTTTGCCAGCCACAAAATCATTGCCAAAAGAGATGCTTCCTATCATCACAAAACCACTCATACATTATGGTGTTGAGGAGGCTTTGGAAGCCGGCATGAATACTATGGCGATAGTGACAGGGCGCGGAAAAAGGGCGCTTGAAGACTATTTTGATATAAGTTACGAGCTTGAACATCAGATAAAAGGCTCATCAAAAGAGCCGCTTCTCAAAGGAATACGACATATCCAAAACAGCTGCGTGTTCACATACATCAGGCAAAAAGAGATGAGAGGGCTTGGCGACGCCGTACTCAAGGGCGAGCCGCTTATCGGACAAGAGCCGTTTGCAGTTGTGTTGGCGGACGATTTTTGTATACACGATAAAGGCGACGGCGTACTCAAACAAATGGTAAAAATATACAATAAATACAAATGCTCCGTCATCGGCATCATGGAAGTGCCAAAAAGCGAAACCTACAGATACGGCATAGTTCAGGGCGATATCATAGACGACAATATCCTCTCCATCACAGATATGGTAGAAAAGCCAAAAGTTGAGGACGCCCCCTCAAACCTCGCTATCATCGGCCGCTATATCTTAACTCCCGATATATTCAAACTCATCAAATCCGTAAAACCCGGAGCCGGCGGCGAGATACAGATAACAGACGCCCTCAAGATGCAGGCACAAGAGGGGAAAGTTATAGGGTATAAATTTGAAGGCGTGAGATTTGACTGCGGAAGCATAGAAGGGTTTGTGGAAGCCACAAATTATATGTACAATAGAGGAAAAGAGTGCTGGTAAAAAGAATGATTAAAAATATGGATGTCAGAAAACTGCTACAATTACTTTTTACAGTATCTTTGTTCGTGATGGTTATAACACTTCCATTTGAAACACATCTGTACAATAAAGTTGCGAGAATTATCATCTTAATCGCTATTTTGTATATAATTATTTTTAAAAAAATAGATGCCTTTATAAAGCTAATCATTTTATATAAAGATATTATTATTTTGATGGCTGTCTTGGTTGTTGTTATGGTAATCTCTTCAATCATCAGCCCTATATCAACAAAAACCGCTTTTTCAACCATACAAAAAATAGTGCCTATATATTTTTGTACATTGATAGCGATGCTATTTTTCTATCAAGAAAGGTTTTTAAGCAAAAATGGCAAAAACATTATCTTGGTACTTCTGCTAATAGTACTTGCCATTCAGCTTGGCACAGGAATAGCACAGATATTTTTCCAATACAGTTTTAAATATGGCATATTGGGCTCTTTTGAAACCGGTTTAACGGGTATTACCACAAACAGAAATATTTTTGGATTTTATATGGCTCTTGGAGCTGTTTTAACGCTTATGTTTTTCATAAAGACACAAGGAGGTAAAAGGATAAAAGTTTTTTACCTTACACTCTTGGCACTGTTTTTTATAGGACTGCTATTTTCATATTCAAGGACATCTTGGGTATTTGTATTTGTATTTGTAACATCTTATATGGTTATATTTTTCAATAAACTACAAAAAAAAGATATCATATTATTTGTGTTTATATTGACCCTTTTTATTCTACCTATTCTTTTATTTAATTCACTTGGAGATAGGTTTGCAACTATTCTTGATGGCGATGGTTCGGGACGACTTGAGATTTGGCAAAATACTATTAAGATGATAGCTGATAGGCTACTTTTAGGATATGGGGTTAATACATTTTATTTAGAAGCGTGGCAAGTTTCTTTTCCACATAACTTTATGCTGGATATATTGTACTCAGTCGGAATATGCGGATTTATCGTAAGCGGCTGTTTATTGTATCTTACTTTTAAAGAGATAATAAATACAAATATGTTCTATCTCCCGCTTTTTTTGGCGTTTTTTGTTGCTTTACAATTTGACCACGACATCACAAGCCGAAGAGTACTTGCGTCTTTGATGCTGTTCGCGTTTTTTGTATTTTCAAACAGACTTGATAAAAAATACCAAAAACCAAACTTGCCTTAAAAAACAGCAGCACTCGTAGTGATTTTGACACTAAATACCGCTACAATAACGTTTATCATTACAAAAGGACTTATACATGACCGTCAGAGATATTCAGCGATTTTCTGAAGTTCGCTATCAGGCGAGAGCTTACTTGTGCTATCTTTTCACG
>JAITNC010000157.1 GCA_031290675.1 Campylobacteraceae bacterium
TTTGCATAATTTTAACGACGTAATTTTGTGTCTATATAAGGCAGTTTGAAAATTTGGCGAGGCGCATACGCATTGGTATGTAACGAAGCCAAGTTGAAAACAACGCCATATAGGCACGAGACGAACCAAGTTAAAATATGCAAAAGGTGGAGTACCCTACTCCCACTCCCCCTCGCTCTTTTTTTCTATTCGTTTTCCCCAAATATCGCCAAACAAAGTAGTATTTTTCAAGACCGCTTCAGACGCTGTCATATCATCTTCATCAAGATTGATGTACAACTCCCCTTTGTCGCTGCTAAATATCTCTTGATTTAAGATGACGACGATATAAAATCCTTCAGCCGAACCAAAGGCTTTTGTGGCGGTTTTGAGCTGTTTGCCCTCCGGTACTATCACGTGTACGGGCTGTTTTGAGCCTATCGCCGTAGCGTTTAACTCTTTGACGCCCTCTTTGCCAAACATGAGCGCGACATTGTGATATAGCGTGAGTATGTCGTTTTGGGCGTATTCGGGGAGCATTTCAGATGTATGCGTGCAGTCGCTTTTGACACATCTGTCCTCAAAAGCCGCCGCCTCTTTCGTTTCGTGGTCAAAGACGTATTTTACAAGTTTGGTTTTTTTGCCTGATGAGCGGAATTTTTCCAGAGTGTCGGGTAAAAGCCTGCCGTCTACTATCTTGCCGACGCTTTTGTAAGTTTCTACTCTTTTGCCGCTCAAAGTGGCGGCTAACCCTGTGGCTTTGGCTTTGACCTCTGTTTCATAAGTGCCGTTTTCGTATATCTTTAAAGAGGCGGTCGCTTCGCCCATACTGAAAATGCCGTATTTGACATCGTATTTGGCGTAAGAGCTAAAAGGCAGAGCGCAAAGCTGCGATACGCAAAATGCAGACAAGAGAGCCGCGATGAGGGCTATTTGCTTTGATAACACCATATATCCTCTTTGCTAAAAAATTTACAAATTATACTATAAAAGCCATTAATCAACCAATAACATCATTTTAAAGGTTTTAGAGATACAATATGCTCTTAAATCAAAAAAGGTTATAGCGCTGATGGATATAAAATCGCTGCTTATTTCACTCATTGACGGTATATACGAAGCCGATATAGCCGTTGAAGCAAAAACACTTATCAATGAACTGATACGCACAAAAGCCCTAGGTGCGCCTACAGAGGGCAGATACAAACTTGACTCAAATTATCGTGCGGGCAAGATAGACGTATCGTCAAACGGCACGGGCTATCTGGATACGTTTGGCGATGAGCGCAAAGACCTCATAGTAGAGCCGCAAGACTTGATGGGGGCAAACAGAGGCGATATCGTGGTCGCCCGCAGAGTATTTGCAAAGAGTAAAAGAGTAAAAGCCAAAGTCGTACTTATAGCGCAAAGAGGTTTTGCCACTTATGTCGGCTTGAGCAGAAAAGAAAAGGGCGGCGTTGTCGTACGAAACATCAAAACAGCCCTTCCTATCGCCGTAGCAGCTACACAAAAATCACTCAAGCAACTCCCGCCCGACACACTTTTGAAGATAGACAGCACGAGCGGAGCGATAAGAGAAGTGTTGGGAGTTCTTAGCGACCCTTTGATGGACGAAAAGATATCTCTCACACTTTTTGACAAAGAGGAGTTTTTCAGCAAACAGAGCGAAGAGGAGGCGAAAAGCTTTGGCAACGAAGTGGATAAAAGCCTCTATCCAAACAGGGTTGATTTGACCGACACGCCTTTTTGCACGATAGACCCGAACGACGCCAAAGATTTTGACGATGCTGTATATTTTGATGAGAAAAACTATACCATTTATGTAGCTATAGCAGATGTCAGCGAGTATGTATATCCGTTTGGCAGCATAGACAAAGAGGCTGAAAAAAGGGGCTTTTCTATCTACTTCCCGCACAAATCTATCCCGATGCTGCCACGTGTTTTGAGTGAAAATATCTGCTCTTTGAAGCCAAATGTGGACAGGTTGGTTTTTGGCTTTAAGATAGTTCTGGACAGAGCCACTTTGGAGCCAAAAAGCGAAGAGTTGTTTGAGGGTGTCATCAACTCCAAAAAAAGATACACTTACGAGCTTGTAGATAGATATATTGACGGCTCTTTAAAAGCAGCAGACAAAGCCGACAAACAGATACTCTCTTGGCTGATGCCGCTTTTTGCTCTCACGCAAAAACTGCGTGCTGAAAGAATGATAAACGCTTTGGATTTTCATTCCTCTGAAACAAGAATGAGTTTAGACGAAAAACAAAACATCTTATCCACAAAAATAGAATCAGAAACGCCCTCCCACTCGCTTATAGAGGAGTGTATGCTCTTGGCAAACAAAGCCGCCGCCAAACGCATAAAATACGGTATATTTAGAACTCACGAAGCGCCCTCTTTTGAGAAGATAAACAGACTTTTAGACGACCTCTCTCTTATCGGCATTGAGGCGAAATCCTCCCCGCAAATACCCGCCTTGATAAGAAACATTCAAGCCAAAGCGGACGAGAGCGGCATACGCAAAGACGTGGACAAACTCATCATCAAAAGCCAAAAACAGGCTTCCTATACGCCCGACAACAAAGGGCATTTTGGGCTTGGGTTTGAGATATACAGCCATTTTACCTCGCCGATACGCAGGTATTCCGACCTTGTTTTGCACCGACTTTTGAAATCACAGCTGAGAAACGAGGAGAGATTGTCCAAATTTCAGCTTGAAAATATAGAAGCGGTGTGCGAAAAACTAAGCAGCCTTGAGCGTGAAAGCGACAAAGTAGCGTGGGATTTTATGGACAGGAAGTTCGCCAGATGGGCAGCAGAAAGGCTCGGCGAATGTTTTACGTGCAAAGTGACGGAACTTGGCAGAGTTTCCATATCGCTGCTTGACGATGAGCTAAAAGGTGCGAGAGTGTTTTTGATGGACGATGATTTGGAGCTGTTTGAGAGAGTTGGCGTGCGTATTTTGGGGAGCGACATAGCGAGTGCCAAGATAACGGGCGAAGTTGTGAAAAGGTTTGATTGATGTATAAAAGAGAGTTTGATACCCTTTTGGAGCGTGGAAATGTCCCGCGAGCAGTGTTTTTGTACGGAGCGTGCGAGTACCAGCTCTCATTTTTGGAAAATGCTATCTTGAAGCTGTGGGGAAATGAGGGGGTTTTGAAGTTTTATTTTGACGAATACGACTTCAAAGCTGCCCGTGCGCACTTGAGCCAAGCCTCGCTTTTTGGGGACAAAAACATACTTTTGCTGAAGCTTGAAAAAGCCCCGAACGCCAAAGAGGTTGATGAGTTGGTGCAGCTTTGCGACAAAATCAACATCAACCACCTTTTGTTTATATTTTACGGCGAAGACGCCAAAGCCAAAACGCTCACAAAGCCCTTCGGCAAGTCGTTTGTGCGCATATTTAAGCCAAATCTCAATGAAGCTTTGGGCTTTTTGAACTATGAAGCCAAAAAGATAAACCTCTCTATCGGCAATTTCGTCTTGCAGCACCTCTACCTCATACACAATGAAAACCTCGCCCTGTCGGTCAATGAGCTTGACAAACTCTCGCTTTTAAACAGAGAGATTTCCGCCGCCGACGTAGACAATCTCGTCTTTGGTATGGGCGAGCTCGCACTTGAGGATTTTATCGTCAAACTCTTAAACGGCGAGAAAATCGTAAACCTCTACAAGATGATATCTCAAAGCGGAACGGTTGATGAGATAAGGCTTATAAACGCTATCGAGACGCACCTTTTTCAGCTTTTTTTGTTCCACTCATACATCAAAATACACGGCTCTTTTGACGCCCTGAAGATACTCGGCTACCCTCTTCCGCCGCAGCTCGCCAAACAACGCTCCGATATGAGCGTCAAGCTCAAGACCAAGACCTTCTCAACTCTTTTCAAGGTCTTGACAAACGCCGAATACGCCCTCAAGACTAACTCAAATTTAGACAAAGAGAGTTATATCATTTCAACGCTTTTGAAGCTGCAGGGGAAGTTGTAAGGATTTGTCTTTTACACATCCTTCGTCATTGCGCTCTTGTCCCCGCAACCTCAGGCGTGGCAATCTATACAATATAGCGTAAATAAATAATATGATGTTAGTGGGATTTTTAAGTGTATAAAGGTATACTTCAGTTAGAGGTCTGCCGAAGGGTAGTAACCTTCGGCAAATCTATGACCTCTACGGAGGAAGTATGAATTTTCCAAAATTCTTGGTTATAATTATAATATTATTATGCTTAATTATAACAAAGGCTTGCTAAACCCAAGCTTCCCCTCTCGCAAGAGAGGGGCAAGAGTTTTCCCCCTTCGGCTTAGACTTGCTACCTGAAAATTATGCCCACAATGAACATCATAACAAATAGCTGAGATCGTCACGTCGCTTCGCTCCTCACAATGACACAATGGGGGGCTTTCGCCAACGTCATGACAAAATACTGGATTGCCACGCCTGAATACAGGCTCGCAATGACGGAAGGTGGAGAGCTGAGATCGTCACGCTTGCAAGCAAGCTCACGATGACACAAAAGGGCAAGTTTACAAGATTTTAGCGACGTAATTTTGCCGGGTAACGAGGCGCAAATGAAGCCCGTGATAAAAGACCACCCCGCCCTTCGGGCACCCCTCCACAGAGGGGAATTAGTGAGCGAGCGTGGCGAAATTGCAACGATGTTAGCGTGCGAAATAACGAGCTAAAAATTGTAAAAGGTTAAGTTGGGAGATTTTACAAAGGCTCGCCCTGCCGTAAAATCTCCGTAAGAAACCACCCCGCCCTACGCTCCCCCCTCCGCAGGATGGGAATTACAACTTTAAAAACTATACCTATACCCTATGTTCGCTTTGATGTTGTCAAACTCATTTCCGATTTGGTATATTCCCTCAAGGTAGAGATGATGTGCATTGCTATCTAGCGTGAAGCCTATCGCGCTGTCAAAGATGTCGCTGTTGAGCTTATACTCTACAGCATT
>JAITNC010000130.1 GCA_031290675.1 Campylobacteraceae bacterium
TATCTTACCATAACTTCACCTCTGCAAAAGTGCAAGTTTCACGCCGATGGCGATAAATATGCAAGATGTCAGTATATTTGCGCATTTGGCGAATTTTGGGTTTTGCATCAGTGTTTTTGAGGCTTTGTCCGCACATATGCCGACTACTATAAAGACGCCGAGTGCGCTTAACATAAAGATAACTCCGAGCTGTATCATTTGCGCCCAAACAAGAGAGTTTTGCTCCTTTACAAACTGCGGAAACAGAGCCAAAAAAAACAGTACCACTTTTGGATTTAGCACATTCATAAAAAATCCACGCACAAACAGAGCTTTGCGGCTGAGGATTTTCACTTTCTCTTTTGTGTCTATGCGAACAAGCTCATTTCTGTGGACAAAAGCTTGATAAGCGAGATAAAAAAGATACAATGCGCCCAATACTTTGAGGACGACAAACGCCACCTGCGAAGTCTTAAAGATGATAGAAACGCCGAGGGTGGCGAGCGTTGTGTGGACTATAACACCTGAGGAGAGCCCAAAGGCGAGTGAGGCGGCGGCTTTCGCACCTCTTGTAACCCCTTGCGTGATGACAAACAATATATCAGGTCCCGGCGCCAACGCCAAAAGCACGGAAGTACCCAAAAACAGCCAAAACGTTTCAATGTCTATCATAACTCTCTATCGCTTCAACTATTTTTCGCGCGCCGTCAGGCTCTATGACACCATCAAGCGCACCGTTGAGAGCCTCCACATCAACATCGCACAGTATGGAGATGAGCGCTTTGACGTCCATATCGTTCTGTTTGACCACGATAGCGGCATTTTTGAGCTCCAGCACTTTGGCGTTGAAATATTGGTGATTTTTGGCGGCATACGGATATGGTATAAAAAGTGCAGGGATTTTGGCGGCGGCGAGCTCCCACATACTCCCCGCACCCGAACGGGCTACAGCAAAATCAACATTTTTAAGCTTGTCGGAGAGTGGAGCAAAAAATCCAAAAACATCGGCGTCTATGTTGTTTACCTCATAAAACGCTTTTATCTCCTCGTACTCTTTTTTGCCTGTTTGGTGAACTATCTTGATGCCGTTTTCTTGAAGCCAAAAACTGCTCTCTTTAGCCAAGTCGTTGATAAATCTTGCCCCTTGCGAACCGCCCAAAAAAGCCACACTTTTGAGTGAAGCACGCTTTTTTGCAAGTGCAAACCACTCGCCGCTCACGGGATAATCTCGCACTTTTGAGCTCTTGTCGTATGAGCTAAAGATATCTTTGGCAAACAAGCTCAACAAGCGGTTGAGCCTGCCCATATAAGCGTTTTGTTCGTGTATAAAAAGAGGAATACCGCTAAGAATGGCGGCGAACGAAGCGGCGGCCGATGAGTATCCGCCGACAGAAAAAAGCTTTGTAACGCCCTGCTCTTTTAGTATCTTTTTGACTTTAAAAGAGAGTTTGAGTATGTTCAAAAGTGATTTTATTTTGCCGAAAAAGTTTTGATTTACAACGCCGTATGAAGGCAAAAATATACTCTTGCAAAAAAGCTCGCTTCCTTCAAACCAAGCTCTGTCTTGTCCGTTTGTAGAGCCGATATAAAGCGGTTTTATGCCACTTTTGTTGTACTCTTGTGCTACTGATTTGGCAATGCTGAGATGCCCGCCTGTGCCTCCGCCGCTTATCGCTATCATTTTAAATCCACCTTTTTACTTATCATTAGAACCATTCCAACCCCAACGCAAGTCGCCAACAGCGAACTTCCGCCATAACTGAGAAACGGCACGGCTATACCCTTGATAGGCGTGATAGACGTGATGCCGTACGCATTCATAAGAAACGAAAACACTATCAACATAGCCACACCCAAAGCAAATAGCGAGTGTACACGGTTGCCGCAGCGGCTCGCTATGATGAAAATACGGCAGATAATCACGCAAAATATCAAAGTGATACAAAGAACCCCAAGTACACCAAGCTCTTCCGTCAGACCGGCTAGCACAAAGTCCGTATGTACATCGCTCAGGTATCCGAGCTTGACTATGCCGCTTCCGATACCCTCGCCAAAAAATCCGCCGTGATTTATGGCGTTGAGCGAGTGCGAGAGTTGATACGGCTCGGGTACGTTCTCGACCCTCAGATTTTTCGCTAGACCTTCGGGTAAAAACGACAAAACGACATTTTGAGCTGTCGACCACCAGACTTTTATACGCATTATCCTGTTTTCAGAATTTACTATCGCAAATGTGGCTACGACGCTTGAAAGCAGTATGACTATCGAAAACAGTTTGAAACTCGTACCCGCAAAAAGCACCATAACAGCGAGTGTCAAAGCAAGCACTATGACTTGTCCTATGTCGTTTTGCATGACGGCTATCAAGTAGACAAAAACAGCAAATAATCCTGCATACGGCAGCAGAAGTATGACTTCGGCTTTTAACGATTTTTTTTCGGAATTTATCTTTCTGTCGAAACTCCACGCAAGGAAAAATACAAAACCTATCTTGAAAAACTCAACGGGGGCAAACGAGAAACCAAAAAGTCTTATCCATCTTTTGGCTCCGCCGGCGGAAGTTACGAACTGTTCGGGCAGGTAGTGCATAAAGCCCATAGACAAAAGGCACACGGTAAATAAAATAAATCCTATGAGTGTGAGATATTTGTCCGGATTTAACTGCGATATAGCCCACATCACAAAAATCCCCAAAAATCCGGCAATACATTGTCTTAAAAAAAAGTAGTATGAATATGAGATATCATATCTGAGTATAGCGTATGCGGAGAGCGAGAAAGAGGCTATGATGCCAATAAATACGCAAAATATACAGAGAAAAAAAAGTATTTTATCGGCTGCCATAAAAATCCTCTTTTAGGCTTGGTTTTTTAAAACTTTTATTTTACTCAATAATGGTTTAAATTTTGCCTTTGCGCTAAGCAATTTGTTGATATAATTGCGCAAAATTTCAAAAAAGAGTTTATGGTTATGAGTGCTAAAGAGCAAAACAATGACAATTCCCAAAATAACAAAAACAAATTTATTCGACTTTTCATGCTTATCATGCTTGGATTTATCATCTTTATCGCTATGCTTTTTATATGGTCAAATATAGACAGAGACCTGCCAAATTTCAGAGCCAGTGAAACCAGAACAGCCGTGCGGGGGTTGATATTGAGCGCAGACGAATACACGCTCGCCGCCACGAAACGAGTCTACGAAGTCAGCATAGACACGAGAAGTCTTGACCCAAACAAAAAAGAGCTTTTTG
>JAITNC010000174.1 GCA_031290675.1 Campylobacteraceae bacterium
AAAACATACATTTTTGACTATTATGCCCACAATAATGCTGGCTAAATTAATGACATTTTGACACTCATCAAGCAAAAAAATCGTTCAAAACAATATAATAAATTATTAATACTCCAAAATGGCAGTATTAAAATCAATCCTCAAAAGGAGAATATCATGGCGTATTCAAGGCGTGATTTTCTGAAAAGCGCCGCGGCTGCTTCGGCGGCAACGTGCGTTGGAATGAGTATCCCTACTCAAACCTTGGCACAGGCAAGAAAGGGCGAGGAAGGGTGGAAATGGGACAAATCTGTCTGTCGTTTCTGTGGAACGGGCTGCGGCATTATGATTGCGACTAAAGACGACAGAATAGTTGCGGTCAAAGGCGACCCGTTAGCTCCTGTAAATCGCGGTATTAACTGTATCAAGGGTTATTTTACCGCTAAGATTATGTATGGGGCGGACAGATTGACCGAACCGCTTTTGCGAGTGGACGAGAGCGGCAATTTCAGTAAAGCGGGCAAATTTAAACCCGTAAGCTGGAAAAAGGCGTTTGACGTCATGGAGGAGCAGTTCAGGAAAGCCTACAATGAGTTAGGGCCGAGTGGAGTTTCCATATTTGGCTCAGGTCAATACACTATCCAAGAGGGATATGTAGCGAACAAGCTCATGAAAGCGGGATTTAGAAGCAACAACATAGACCCAAACGCCAGACACTGTATGGCGAGCGCAGTTGTGGGCTTTTATCAGACTTTCGGCGTTGATGAACCCGCAGGCTGTTATGACGATATAGAGTTGACTGATACCGTCGTAACGTGGGGAGCAAATATGGCTGAGATGCACCCTGTTCTTTGGGCGCGCGTATCCGACAGAAAGCTCTCAAATCCCGATACGGTCAAGATAGTAAACCTCTCCACGTACACAAACAGAACTTCTGATTTGGCTGATTTGGAGTTGGTTTTCGCACCGCATACGGATTTGGCTATCTGGAACTACATAGCCAGAGAGATAGTCTATAACAATCCAAAAAGTATAGACGAGGATTTTGTGAAAAAACACTGTATTTTCACGACAGGCTTCACAAATATAGGCTACGGTTTGAGGCCAAACCCCGAACACGCCAAGTATACCGACCTTGAGCGGCAGACTACATCAAAGCAAAAATCCAAAATCGCCAGCCAAAGCGAAGCAGTTACGCTTCAATATACAGGCATCAAAGCGGGCGATACTATCACTATGGATAAAGCCGGTGCGGCTGCGGCTCACTGGGAGATAACTTTTGCTGATTTCAAAAAAGCTCTTGAGCCTTATACGCTTGACTTTGTTGCCAAACTTGCCAAAGGCGACCCGAACGAATCGTTGGAGTCGTACAAGGACAAATTGCAGCAGTTGGCGAAACTCTACATAGAAAAGAGCAGAAAGGTTATAAGTTTTTGGACTATGGGCTTCAACCAGCACACAAGAGGCACGTGGGTAAACGAGCAAGCCTATATGGTTCACTTGCTGCTTGGCAAACAGTCTAAACCCGGAAGCGGGGCGTTTTCTTTGACGGGACAGCCGAGTGCGTGCGGAACAGCGAGGGAGGTCGGCACGTTTTGCCACCGCTTGCCTTCAGATATGCTCATAGCAAATCCCGCTCACCGTGCAAAAAGCGAAAAACTTTGGAACATACCCGAAGGTACGATAAATCCAAAAGACGGCACGCCTTATATGGCTATTATGAGGGGTATTGAGGACGGTAAAATCAAATTTAACTGGATACAAGTAAACAACCCTTGGCACAACTCAGCCAACGCCAACCACTGGATAAAAGCGGCACGTGAGATGGACAACTTCATAGTATGTTCGGATTCATACGCCGGTATCAGCGCAAAAGTAGCAGACCTTATTCTGCCAACGGCGATGATATATGAGAAGTGGGGAGCTTACGGCAACGCCGAGCGGCGAACGCAGCACTGGAAACAGCAAGTTACGCCTTTGGGCAGCGCGATGCCTGATGTCTGGCAAGTGTTTGAGTTCGCCAAACGTTTCAAACTGCAAGATGTATGGGGCGAGAAAAAACTTGACGCTGACACAACTCTACCAAATGTCTTGGAAAAAGCCGTAGAGTTGGGCTACACAGCGCAGAGTACGCTTTTTGACGTACTGTTTGCGCACAAAGAGGCGAGGTCATACTCAACTTCCGACCCGGTTCTAAAAGGCACGCTCAACACGGAGGCCGTTGGCGACAAGCGAAATGTTTTGGGTTCTGACGGACAAGCTTTTAAGGGATACGGATTTTTTGTCCATAAAGCTATTTGGGAAGAGTATCGCAAATTTACGATAGGCGACGGACACGATTTGGCTGATTTTGACACATATCACAAAGTAAGAGGTCTAAGGTGGCCTGTTGTGGACAACAAAGAAACTCTTTGGAGATTTAACGCCGAATACGACCCATACGCCGCCAAAGCAGCCAATGGAGAGAAATTTGCCTTTTACGGCAAGCTCCTCAAAGAGATACCAAAAGGCACGCTCAAAGGTCCGGGCGAGGAGAAGGTCAAACTTGCAAACAAAGCCAAGATATTTTTCAGACCATATATGGACCCTCCTGAAATGCCAAGCACAGAGTTCCCTTTCTGGCTATGTACAGGGCGTGTTCTTGAGCATTGGCACAGCGGCACGATGACGATGAGAGTACCTGAGCTTTACAAAGCTGTTCCGGAAGCTTTGTGTTTTATGCACCCAAATGATGCTAAGAAAGCGCTCTTGGCGCAAAACGACACTATCTGGATAGAGAGCAGACGAGGCAAAATCCAAGCCAAGATAGATACAAAAGGCAGAAACAGACCTCCGCAGGGACTTATATATGTTCCGTGGTTTGACGAGAAAGTCTTTATCAATAAAGTATGTCTTGACGCAACTTGTCCGCTTTCAGGGGAAACTGATTTTAAAAAGTGCGCAGTAAAAATTTACAAGGCTTGACTTTATGAAAAAGCTTCGTTCAAGCGATAGACGCAAAGTGCTGATAAGCGGACTCAAAGCGGCAGGACTTGCCCTCATGGGTTCGTTTGCGTGGAGCGCTTTTATAAACGACCAAGCTAAGGCGGCCAACTCTTTTGTGTTAAGACCGCCGGCGGCGAAAGAGAAGAAAGAGTTTTTGAAAAGCTGTATCAGGTGTGGTTTGTGTGTGGAGGCGTGTCCTTATCATACGCTCAAGCTTTCCGATGCAGCACAGGGAGTGCCTTTGGGGACGCCGTATTTTACGCCAAGAACGATACCTTGCTATATGTGCGAGGATATCCCTTGCGTGACCGCTTGCCCGACAAAAGCCCTTGATAGCTCACTCGTTACAGTTGAGGGTACGCTTGACATCAACAGAGCCAAAATGGGCATAGCCGTAGTGGACACAAAGCACTGCATAGCGTATGACGGCATAAGGTGCGAAGTGTGCTACAGAGCGTGTCCGCTCATCGGCGAGGCTATCGTCATAGAGCTCAGGCACAACGAGCGAACAGATAAACACGCTATGTTTATACCGCTCGTAAATAACGATATATGCACAGGCTGCGGCAAATGCGAGAGAGCCTGCGTAACGAAAGAGGCTTCTATATTTGTATTGCCGCCGCATATGTTTGGTGCATCGGGCGAGCATTACGCAAAAGGCTGGGACGAGAAAGATGAGGAGAGGCTGAGAACCCAAGAGAGTGTGAAAAAAAGCGACAAACCCTTGAGCAGCAAAGGCGCTCAAGATTATCTAAACAGTGAGGAGTTTTAAATATGAAATTTTTATTTAAACATAGATATTTACTCCTTAGAAGATTTGTCCAGACGGGCGTTTTGGTGTGCTTTGTGCTGGGAAACTACTCAGGTTTGAAACTTTTGCGCGGGGACTACAGCAGTTCGCTTCTTTTGGATACAGTCCCGCTGAGCGACCCATTCGCCTTTTTGCAGCTTTTGGCGGCAGGAGGGGCGATAAGCGCAGATGTGCTTATAGGTGCAGCGAGCGTCTTTTTTCTTTATGCCCTCATCGGCGGGCGTGTTTTTTGCTCGTGGGTCTGTCCTATGAACATTGTCACGGATTTGGCGGGATTTTTACGAGTTTGGGCGGGGTTTGAGCGACTAAAACAAAACCTGCTCTTCTCACGCAATATCCGCTACTACGTCATCGTTTTAGCGTTGATACTCTCGTCTGTTTTTGGCATCTTAGCTTACGAGGCGATAAGTCCTCTTGGCGTGCTGCACAGAAGCGTGATATTTGGTATGGGATTTGGCTTTACGCTAGTTCTAGGCGTATTTCTCTTTGACCTCTTGGCGCTCAAAAACGGTTTTTGCGGCCACATCTGCCCACTCGGCGGATTTTACGCTGTGTTTAGCCGTTTTTCACTGCTGCGCATCAAGTATGAGAGTGAAAAATGCACGCATTGCATGAGATGCAAAGAGATATGTCCGGAAAAGCAAGTGCTGGACGCAGTCGGCAAAGCGCAAGACGGCACTGTATCAAGCGGAGAGTGTACACGCTGCGGGCGTTGTATTGAAGTTTGCAATGATAATGCTATAAGTTTTAGCATTACGAGTTTTATAAAAAAGGATAAAAAATATGAAAACAACATTGATTAAGCCTGTTTTGATGGGCTTTTTATTCTTTGTTCTGGCAGGGTGTCTGGGTGTAGGCAGCAACAACAACAGCTATACATCTGAAGAGCTGGGACTTAGAAAAACAGACCTTTTGGACGACAATGTCGCTTTGTTGGGTTTTGCTTATGTCGCCACGCCTGCGGGCGAAGCTGAAAACATAGACAGAGCCTTTGAGAACGCTCCTCCTCTCATTCCGCACGATGTGGAAGATATGATGGAGATAACAAAAGATATAAATATGTGTACGTCTTGCCATTTGCCCGAGATAGCGGAGGGAGTTAACGCTACCGCTATGCCAAAATCGCACTTTACCTCTATCTTGCCAAAAAGCGGCGTCAATGAGGTGAGTTACACAGACCTTGGCGAGCAGATGAGCGACACGAGATACAACTGTACCCAATGCCACGTGCCTCAAGTGCAAGGCGCAGCGCCGATGGTAGCCAACACTTTTAAAGCGGAGTTTAGAAACGCCCAAGATATCTCCTCTTCAAATTTGATTGACACGCTCAACGAAGGCGTACAGTAGATGATGACGAGAAGGGATTTTTTCTCATCTTTTGCACTCAAGCGCACGGGCGGCAAGACGTCCACTCGTGCGCTTTTGCCCTACCTGTGCGACGTATCTATGCCGCAAAGCGTATGTCCTTCGTGCGACGCCCCGTGTGTGAGCTCTTGCGAAGAAAACATCATCGTCTTGAGCGGGGGCATACCAAGCGTTGATTTTAAAAAAGGCGGCTGTACATTTTGCGCAAAATGCGCTCAAGTCTGCTACCGTGGCGTTTTGAACGAAAGCATGAGCGCAAAGATAGATGTCAAAATAGCGATAAAAACGAAAGAATGCCTCTCATGGAACGGCACGATGTGCTATACGTGTAAAGACGCCTGCGAGGCAAAAGCCATCTCATTTTTTGGCGCATTTAGACCCGTGATAGATGAGCGTCTCTGCAGCGGCTGCGGGGCGTGCATCAGCGCTTGCGAAGCGATATCTATAAAGGAGAGCGTGTGAAAAAGCTATTGATGTTATTTGCGGCGTTTTTGACTTTGAGCGCTGCACAGATGGTGCAAGATGGCGTTATCAAGACAAAAAACAGCGTTCTTGGCATTCACGTATATCAAAACTTGCTTTTCGCCGCAACAAACAACGGCACGGTGGAGATTTTTGACTTGAAAAACAACTCTCTCAAAAACGAGATAATACTCCCACAGTTCAAAAGCGGTTTTAGCGACGAGCTTGTCAGTCCGCGAGTGATAAACACGGACACGCTTGATGGCAAAAAGGTGCTTATCCTCAGCGACGACACGCAAGGCGGCAAAGCTCTGTTTATGTACGAAGGGGGCGAGTTGAGGCAGATTTTTTCGCATAAAGACAAGCTCAACATCAGCAAAGCTTATTTTGTAGATGAGAGTAAAATCATCTTAGGCACGCTCGGAAATGAGATAAAACTCTACGATTTGAAGCAAAAAACGTTTCTCTACAGCGTCCAGCC
>JAITNC010000011.1 GCA_031290675.1 Campylobacteraceae bacterium
TTCCACACGTTTGTTTTGCAAAAGAATCTCACCCTCATAGTCGCCATCAAGCCCTACGATAAGACGCAAAAGTGTGGATTTGCCGCACCCCGAAGGACCTACGATAGATACAAATTCGCTTGGTTTTACTGTAAAACTCGCGTTTTTGAGCGCATCAAAATTTTTGTCGCCATCAACCGTATAACTTTTTGAAACATTACGAATCTCAAGCAAACCTGTTGTAGCCATAAGTGCCCTTTGTTAAAAATCTACGCATCAAAACCTACTTTCCATCGTAACAGCCTCTGTTGCGCCAAATACAGCCCTCTATCTATAGAAAAGCCGATGATACCGATAAGCACCATACTTACAATCAACTGGTCTGCCATCAACAGTTGCTGCGCACGAAATATCAAAAAGCCAAGTCCTTCCTGACCACTTAAACCCTCTGCTATCACGACCAAAGCCAAAGACAACCCTACCGAATAGCGCAATGAAACGGCTATTGAGGGTAAGATGGCGGGCAGTATCACTTTGCGAACAAGCTGCCACTTTGTAAGCGTCAGGACATTTGCCAACTCAATGTAGCTTTTGTCTATACTGCGAATGCCTTGCAGAGTATTTAAAAAGACAGGAAAAAAGACCGCTTTTGCCAAAATCAAAACTTTAGCCGGAGCGCCAAGCCCAAGCCACAACACAATCAGCGGCAGCCAAGCTATGCTTGGAATGTGTCTGAGCGTGTTCAGCGTTGAGCTGAAAAATAGCTCTACTTTGCGTGACAACCCCGACAAAACACCCAAAAAAACAGCTACCAAGCTGCCATATATAAAGCCCTGCGAAACGATAGAAACACTAATCCAAATATCATTTAAAAGCTCTTGTTCCCATAACATATACCAAAATGATTTGACGACGTCTATCGGTTTTGGTAAAAATACATGGTCAATCCATTCGTTAGCGGTGGCGATATACCAAAAACTAAAAATGATAAGCGGCAAAAACACACCGATATAGAGCTTTTGCGTGAAAAATGACCTTACGCGCCAAGCCACAACGCTTAAAATAGGTGCATGGTTTGACACACTCGGTGCCGGAAGCGATAATTCTTTACTCATAAAATCCCTTTGCAAGCGAAGCAGGGCAGATACCCTGCTTGATAATGTTTATTTGTAGATGGAGTGTGTTCCGCCGACAAAAAATCGTCCGTCAATAAATGTCTTAATCTGCTCGTCGGTAAGGTGTCTATCAACCAAAATATCATCGCCGTTTTTGATATACCAATCTTGGAAAGTTTTCAAAGAGTTTCTGGCGCGCTCTGCGTTAGCTTCGCCGCCCAAAAAGTCCCACTCTCCAAGGTGCGTGATTTGAAACTTGGCGACCTCAAGAGGTACACGTAACTCTTTGGCGATAATCACTGCCGCTTCATCAACGTGGTCATACGTCCACTCTCTTGTTTTTTCACGAGCTGAGAGGAAAGCTTTGACAACATTTGGATATTTATTGACAAAATCGCGTCTTGCGAAGTATGTAACACGTCCGCCGTTATTGACATAAACGCCGTCATCAGCGGAACGCTCAACAACTTTTAGTTTGCCTGACAACCAAGCGCCTGTAAATTGTGAAGCGGCAAGATGTCCGGCAGTAGCGTCAAGTTCGCCCGAAATCACAGCGGCGACAGCCACGGAAGGATTGTCTATGTTGTCGTACCTGACACGACCTTTTTTTAAGCGTGAGTCAAGCGGAAGACCGAGATTGGTTAATGTTTCAAACGGAGAAGACCAATAGCAGGATATACGGCTTGAACCAAGTCTTTTGCCGTCAAGGTCTTTTGCGCTCGTGATATTTTTGTTATCTACACGTGCCAATATCGGGGCTCTGTAACGGTTGGAAGGTTCGCTCACCCAGATAAGAACAGCGTCAAGTCCGTTCGCACGCTGAACAGTCGCCGGATATATCATTCGTTGCGCTACTGCGAGCGCACCGCCGCCAACAGCTGCCGACTCTGCGCCTAAAAGCTCTGCTGAGCTTGAAGGTACGAGATTTACCTTTTTCGTGCCTAACTTGTCAAATTCCTCTTTAAAAAAGCCCTTTTCATAAGCTACCACCGTCCACGGTGATTTTTGCAGGTTTATCTCAGGCAACACCTCGTCCGCCAAAAGCGAACCACTGGCAATGCTCACAACGAGCAGAGCGCTAAAAAGTTTTGTTTTAACTAAATCTTTGGACATATTTCTTGTCCTCCCTCTTATAAAATAATAGTTTTAACTATTTGTACAAATATAGCACAAGCAATCTTAATAGCATATTAAATATATAGATTTAGTCAAGTATAAATTACGACAATCTCTCTCCTTTTTTTGGGTACTATGCCCACAATAACGCAATAGCAAACGTCTTGGAGATATAAAATTTATATTTTTATGGCGTAAATATTTTATGAGAGAGCGAGGCGATTTTTATAGAATAAAGGGAAATATGCAGCCAACCAATGGATTGCCACGGTGCGTTGCGCCTCGCAATGACGGCGGGGTATAAAATTATTTGTGGGATTTGAAAATCCATATGCGGTTAAGCATATAGACTGCCAAGATGGAAGCCGCTATGCCGATAAGTGTGAAGATATTTAACCTCTCCCCCAGAGCCAAAGCCCCTACGATGACTGCCGAAGCGGGCGCTATAAACATAAACGAGCTGACCTTTTCTGCGCCGAGTTTTTTTGTGCCGAGAAAAAATAGCGTTGTGGCTATGGACGTGCTGATGAGCGAAACAAACAG
>JAITNC010000014.1 GCA_031290675.1 Campylobacteraceae bacterium
GATTGTTTTACAGGCTCAGTGGGCAGGAACAAAGGAAAATACTGGATTGTCACGCCTGAGTACAAGCTCGCAATGACGGAGAGAGCAGAACACAGATTATTACGCCTTTGGCTCGCAATAACAGTATGTGGTTCATTGCGGTTGGTGTCGCCACACACACCACTTCCCGTCATTGCGAGGAAGCGAAGCGACGTGGCAATCCATATGTCAATGATATAAATAGTGTGGGTTTCGCCATTGAATGACACCCCCCCCCTCCGTCATTGCGAGAGAGCCGAAGCCCTGAGCGAAGCGAAGGGTGGAGGCGAACGTGGCAATTCATACATTAACGACACAAAAAGAGTGTTTGTCAAATATTCAGCCACATTTAAACTTCGTGAAATTGTTAAATCATAACCAAAAGATATTATACAAGAGTACAAAATTTAGCTACATATGTTGATGTTAGATGAGTATACAAAATAGCCCAAGGTACTTCGCAGGCTCAGAATTGACAAAATAAAACAGGCTCACGTGCAGCCCACCACCTTTGCGTCTACTGAACCTGCGAAGTGTCTTTGGTTCTTTTCAATACAAGAAAGAGATGGATTGCCACGTTCGCAAGCGAACTCGCAATGACGGAGGGGGGGTGCTTCGTTCCTCACTCTGTATGACAATGGAGTGGATTGCCACGCCAACGGAGCGCAATGATACAAGAGTTTTATCATTTTATTTCGTTTTCTAAAAATACACTCTGTCCTGAGTAAAGCAGTTTGATGTCGTTCTCTTCGGCAAAGCGGGCTATTATCTCTTTCATAATCTCGCTTTTGTGTTTCAACACCTCACGATACGGTGATACATACCAAACGCCCATCACGACGCCATTGCCGTGTGCGCTGGGATAAAAAAAGACTTTCGGGTATGTTGTCATATTTCTCAGTGTGTAGCGTTTTTTCAGGGCGTCATACTGTTTTTTTGCCATCTCGGTAAATCTGCTCGTTACGAGCTCTGCACTCTCAAGTCCTATCTTTTCGGCTTTTTCCAAGTTGCTGTCAAAAGTCATACGTATCTCTATCAAGTCCAAAATAGTCTTTAGCGATAGATGAGTGTAGTTGTAAACCTCGCCCATAATAAGATAATAGTTCGGCACAAATATCACTCGTCCCGCTTTTTTGTGTTCCGTGAGGGCGTCGTTTGTGATGTTTTCGTAAAGTGTGAGTTTTGTGAGGCTGATGTTGATAACATCGCCGATGATAGAACGCCCGTCTTTTGATATTTTTATCCTGTCGCCTATCTGTATGGAGTTGCTCGTGATAAGCACAAACCACCCCACATAGCTCAAAACCCACTCTTTCATAACGACCGTAAGTCCCGCTCCGACCACGCCAAAAACCGCCAAAACCTGCGCTATGTTATCTACATAAGTAAAAGCGAAAATCAAAATCGTGATGATGACAAAAAGGATATTTAAAATCTTTCTTATCATAAAATATCTCTGGTCATACTCCTCGCTTTTGTCCATTTTGCGCTTAAATTTCAAAAACAGCTTCATGGCGTTTATCAGCACAAAGACGACAACTATAGCGAGCAAGATATAAAACAACTGTCTTAACTCCTCGCTTTTGTAATAATCAGCTTTTTTGTTGTAAAACTCTTGCTGTTTGAGGACGCTCTCGTAGGTTTTCTCAAGCGTGTCAAGGGAGATGCGCAAAAGCCTTTTATCGTTTGCAAATGTCAAAAGCAGCTCTTGTTTTTTTGTCCTGTTTTCCAGCGCGTCTATAAACAAAGCGGCTTTATCGTACTCTTGGCGGTACTCTTTCATCATCTTGCCCGCTTGTTTGGCACTTCGCTCAAGCTCATCGCCGAGAAGTGAAAACGGCGTGATTTTTGCACTGTCAAATTGCTTCAAAAGTGCCTCAAGCGGCTCAAACAGCTCATAAAGGGGCTGTCGGTTTTGATGAGCTTGCAGGTTTAGATTGTTTTGGAGAATGTCTATCTCCTCTTTGAGGCTCGCGATAGCCTCTGTGTTGCCGTCTGCTATATGCGAAGCGAGCTTGCTTTGTGATGTTTCCAACTCTTGATAGAGGTGTATATAATTTCTGTATGATTGCAGCGACACAAGCCAAATGTTTTTGGAGCTTTGATACTCTTTTTGCACAGTCGCAAAATCTTCGCCAAAAGCCGCCGATACGATAAATAAAAATAGAAAAATTATCCGCTTCATACACTCTCCAAAGATATTATCCTATCGCTACACCATTTGGCTAAAGTGCGGTCGTGCGTGATGAGCAGGATACCGCAGTTTTCCAACATACCCAAAAGATGATTTAAGACGTCAAGCTGTGTGATGTTGTCAAGCGCAGAGGTCGGCTCGTCTGCCAAGAGAAGCTCCGGTTTTAAGAGCAAAGCCCGCAAGGTAGAGCATCTCTGCAGTTCGCCGCCGCTTAACTTGTGCGGTTTTTCGTGGAGTAGATTTTCATTTAGTGAGAGTTTGGCACACAGCGGCAAATACTCCTCATCCTTCAGCTCCCCGCCCGTTATGTCTTTTATTTGAGACAAAATGGAGTAAGTCGGGTGAAAAGATGAGTACGGGTCTTGATATATCTGTGCCAATTTTTTGTGCGAAATGCTCCCTTTGCGGGGCTTGAGATTGCCGCAGATAAGCTCAAAAAGCGTGCTTTTGCCGCTCCCGCTCGCCCCCAAAAGGCAGACAAGCTCGCCCTTTTTCACTTGGAGTGAAAAGTCGTTGTACAGAGGAGGGTTGTCGGCGTATGAAAATGTCAGGTTTTTGATGTCTAAGACCGAACTCATCGGCGGATTTGCCCTTGTCCGTAAATCTTGTACTTATAAGTCGTCAGCTCGTTGATACCCATAGGCCCTCTGGCGTGAAGTTTGTTCGTGCTGATACCGACCTCCGCACCAAATCCAAACTCGCCGCCGTCTGTGAACCTGCTAGAGGCGTTCAGATAGACGCACGCCGCGTCTATGTCCTGCATAAATTTCTCTGCTTTTGTGTAGTTTTCTGTGATGATGACCTCTGTGTGCAGCGAGCCGTATTTTGCGATATGGGCTATCGCTTCGTCAAGTCCGCTTACTACCTTGATACTTACGATATTGTCCAAAAACTCATATCCGAAGTCCGCTTCTGTGGCAGGTTTGACCTGTATGATTTTCAAGCTCTCTTCGCAGCCTCTTATCTCTGTGTTTGCCTCGTCAAACGCCGCTTTTAGTTTTGGCAGTATCCCATTGGCGATATCTTTGTGTACGAGAAGCGTTTCAAGAGCGTTGCAAGCGCTTGGTTTGTCGCATTTTGAGTTTATAACTATAGGTATCACTTTTTGTATATCGGCTTCGTTGTCAATATATACGTGGCATACGCCCTTGTCGTGTTTGATGACAGGGATAGCGGAGTTTTGAATGATAAAATTTATCAAACTCTCGCCGCCTCTTGGCACGATGACGTCTACATATTTGTCCATTTTGATAAGCTGTGCCACGCCTTCTCTCGTTGAGTCTGGCAGAAGTGAAACCGCTTCGTGAGGCAGGTCAAATCTCTCAAGTGCTTCTTGTATGGCTGTTACTATCGCTTTGTTGCTCCTCTCAGCCTCTTTGCCGCCTTTGAGTACGCAGACGTTTCCGCTTTTGAAGCAGAGAGCCGATGTGTCGCTCGTAACATTTGGGCGGCTTTCGTAGATGATACCCACAACGCCTATCGGAGTGGCGACTTTTTCTATTCTAAGTCCGTTTGGCACGACCCAGCCGTCCAAAACCCTGCCTACAGGCTCTCTTAATGCGGCTATCTCCTCTATAGCTTTGGCCATAGCTTCTATGCGTCCGTGGTTGAGCTTCAACCTGTCTATGATGGAGTAACTAAGTTTGTTGTTTTCGGCGTGTTTCAAGTCAAGAGCGTTCGCACCTATGATAGACGAGCTGTTTTGTCTGATAGAGTTGGCGAACTCGTGCAGGACTTTCACTTTGAAAGACGGTTTTAGATTTGATATGATTTTTGTAGCCTCTTTGGCTTTTGCTAAAAATTTTTCCATTGATATCCCCTTTTGAACCAATAAACTCAAGCTAAAAATAAATTGTAGCTTTTTTTGGCTTTTATGTGGTTTATAGCAAAATAGCTTTTCAAAAAAGCCGTATTTAACATTGCTTGGGTTAAAATAAATACTTAATTTTTTAAAAGCGTAGAAGGTGTAGGATAGATGTATAAACCGTTATTAATAGAGATTGGTGTAGAGGAACTTCCGGCGTTGCCGTTTCTGGGAGAGCTGCCAAATATAAAATCAAAATGGGAAAATATCTTAAAAGCGAATGAGTTAGTGAGCGATTTTGAGTTTTATTATACCCCGCGGCGTATGGTGTTTTGGCATAAAAATTTTATGGTAAAACAACCAAACCATTCTGAAGAGTTTTTTGGTGCGCCCGAAGATAGCGCATTTGATGAGGGCAAACCTACGGCGGCGGCTACAGGGTTTGCTAAAAAATGCGGCGTTGAAGTGGGCGAACTTGGACGTGCGCAAAAGGGCGACAAAAAAGTCTTGTACTACAAAAAAGAGATAGAAGGCAAAGCGTCAAAAGAGCTTTTGGAGAAGATGATACACGGCTTTTTGAAGTCCTTAAATTTTGGCAAATCTATGCGTTGGGGAAATTGCGAGGATAGTTTCATACGTCCCATCAGGTGGCTGACTGTGATGCTTGGAGATGAAGTGCTGCAGTTGCAGCTTTTCGGCGTGAAATCAAACAGTTTTACGTATCCGCACCGCTCTTTGACTTCAAACAAGTTCACTTTTAGCAGTGTCGGCAACTATTTTGAGGAGCTAAATCGCGGCTGTATAGTACTTTCGCAAGATAGCAGGAGAGAGAAGATAGTCTCACAAATGGACGCTCTTGAGGCGATAAGCGACGTAGTGGTGGAGCGGGACGAAGCTCTGCTGGACGAGGTCGTAACTATCACGGAGCTGCCGACTGTTTTGATGGGAAATTTTGACGAGATGTTTTTGAAGCTTCCGCCGGAAGTTATCATCACATCTATGAAGGAAAATCAGCGTTATTTTCCTGTCTTTGAAAACGGCACCTTAAGCCCTCACTTTGTGGTCGTGTCAAACGCTGTCAGCAACGACTACATACTCATCATCAAGGGCAATGAAAAAGTGCTTCACGCCAGACTTAGCGACGCTCTGTTTTTCTACGAAAATGACCTGAAAAAAGGACTTCAAACAGAAGGGCTAAAGTCTATCGTTTATCTTGAGGGATTGGGTTCTTTGTATGACAAATCGCACAGAGAAGAGAGGATAGGAGCGTATCTTGCCACCGCCAACAAGCAAGCCTTTTTTGCACAGAGAAAAGAGTTGAGCGAAGATGCTCAAAGCGCACTTTTGTCAAAATCTTTGCTCTTAGCCAAAGCTGACCTGCTCAGCGAAATGGTCGGCGAGTTTCCCGAACTTCAGGGCATCATAGGATATTATTACGCATTGCAAGCCAAAGAAGATGAGATGATGGCTTTGGGGATAAAAGAGCAGTATCTGCCAAACAGCGAGGAGAGTCCGCTGCCAAGCACACTTTTCAGCGCGATAGTAGCCCTGAGTAACAAGATAGACTCTCTCATGGCGTTGTTCAGCATAGGCAAGATACCGACAGGCACGAAAGACCCGTTTGCTTTGCGCCGAGCTGTCAATGGCATCATCAAGATAGTCGTGAAATACAATATAAAATTTAACATCAGAACCGTGTTTGGCGAGCTTAGTGCGCTGTATGCACCTTTTGATATATTGCAGTTGGAGAGCTTTTTTATAGAGAGGCTTTATCAACTATTTGACGATGTGAACCCTTCTATCATCACCGCTGTCATAGAGGGCGGCGAGAGAGATATAGTGAAAATCGCCCAAAAGATAGAAGTGCTGAAGGTCATATCGCAAGAGGCGAGCTTCAAAGAGGTCGTTTCAACATTTAAGCGAGTCGCCAATATCATCAAAGATGTCAATTGCGACACAGAACTTGCCGTTTATGAGGTACTTTTGCAAGATGAGGCTGAAAAATCGCTCTTTGAGGCATACTCCAAAGTAACTTCAAAAGAGTATACGAGTTTTGACGGAAAACTGCGCGCGCTTTTCACACTGAAACCTTTCATAGATAAGTTTTTTGAAAATGTTATGGTAAATGTGGAAGACCAAAAGTTGAAGCAAAACCGCCTAAATATCATAGCTTCTATATATAAGGCGTTTAAGTCAATAGCGGATATTAAGGAGATAAGCGTATAGCTGTTTTACCTTGTCTTTTACAATTTTTAGCTCGTTCTTTCGCACGCTAACATCGTTGCAACTTCGCCACGCTCGCTCACGTACCTCAAGTACGCACCGCTCACGGGCTTCATTTGCGCCTCGTTACCCTGCAAAATTACGTCGCTAAAATTTTGTAAACTTGAGTTAATTCCCCTCCTGCGGAGGGGGGAGCGTAGGGCGGGGTGGTTTGTCTTGTCTTTTACATATTTTAACTTGGCTTGTCTTGTGCCCCCCCACCCCCTCCGTCATTGCGAGCCCGCGTGCGGGCGTGGCAATCCATCTTTCGCCTTTTTGCACCGCACACGCCCCCTTGTGTCATTGTGAGGAGCGAAGCGACGTGACAATCTCAGTTCTACTTTTTTTACGCAAAATTACTTAAAAAATATGAAATACATCGCTACTTATTGATATAATATTTACTTTTTGTGCCATTATAATTATGGATTGCCACGCTTGAGTACAAGCTCGCAATGACGGGAGGAGAATAAACACAGATGCTCACGCCTTCGGCGGAGCCATGACAAAAGAGGGACGCCCGCAATAACGGAGGTGGTGTAACAAAGGTGTAAAAATAGCAACTGTTTTTGAGTATTATGTCCATTTAAAGGCGGAGCATACTACTCATAATGTGACCAAGGGCTCAATACCTTTATGGTTTTACTCTCCTCTACCACCTCATAAACAAGGC
>JAITNC010000073.1 GCA_031290675.1 Campylobacteraceae bacterium
GGCAAAACTTTCCGCCACGACATAGACGATACTTACAAAGCCAACAGGCCGGAAGCACCGCAAGACTTGAAAACGCAGCTTCCTATCGCCATAGAGTGGATAGAAAAGATGGGCTTCGCTAAGTTCGCCAAAGAGGGTTTTGAAGCGGACGATGTCATCGCCTCAATGGTCAGATTTGCCAAAAACAGTGACCTAAAAGTGCGCATAGTCACTCACGACAAAGACCTCTACCAACTCATAGAAGACGGCAAAGTTACTATTTTTGAGCCTTCCAAAAAGATAGAGATAGACGAAAAGGGCTGCCTTGCCAAGTTTGGTCTTCCGCCTTCCAAGATAAGGGATTATCTCGCTCTCACGGGCGATGCGGCGGACAATATTCCGGGGGTCAGAGGTATAGGTCCCGTCGGGGCGAAAAAACTGCTTGATGAGTTTGGCGATGTGACAAATCTATACGCAAATGTGGATAAAGTGAGAAATGAGCGAACGAGGGCACTTTTGAAAGAGAATGAAAAGAGTGCGTTTATCAGCCTGAAACTCACGGGGCTTGACGATACTTTAGATGTCTATAAAAAGCTTGAGGATTTTAAATTTCCGCAAAATGAGCCACTCTCGGCGATAAAAGAAGAGCTTTTGGCGAACGATATGTATTCTATCTTAAACCGTATCAAAATCACAAAAAAAGTCAAGGAAGTTATGGAGTTTGAGGCTGTTTTGCTTGACACGAAAGAGCTGCTTTTTAAAACTATAAATAAAATACCGCAAGACGCTCTCGTGGCTTTTGACACGGAAACAAATTCGCTGGACTCCAGAAACGCCAATATAGTCGGGTTTTCTTTCTGCTTTGAGGAGGGGAGGGCGTATTACGCTCCTATCGCGCACTGCTATCTTGGGGTGGGCGAGCAGATAAGCAAAGCTGACGCCAGAAGTGCGCTTGAGGAGATATTTAAGCGCAAAATCATAGGGCAAAATATCAAGTTTGACAAAAATGTCATCTCTAAAAATTTCGGCTTGGAGATAAAAAACATTCACGCCGACACGATGCTGATGGCGTGGCTTTTGGACTCTGAATCCAGCGTGGGTATGGACTCCCTCGCCAAACGGCTTTTTAGCTACAATACTATCAAATTTGCCGACGTAGTGCCCAAAAAAGAGACTTTTGCGAGCGTTGATACAAAAAGTGCGTGTGATTATTCGGCGGAGGACGCTTGGATTACGCTCAAACTCTACCACAAACTAAAAGAGCTGCTTGACCCGCAAATGCTTGAGATAGCCAAAAATGTGGAGTTTCCATTTGTGGAAGTGCTGCGAGATATGGAAAATGAAGGCATCAAAGTAGATACGGAGTACCTCTCAAATCTGCTTCAAAAAAGCGAAAAAGAGATAGATGCCCTGACGAAAGAGATATACGCCCTAAGCGGCAGAGAGTTCAACATCAACTCATCACAGCAGTTGGCGTCTGTACTTTTTGAACATCTTGGACTCAAGGGCACAAAAACCACAAAATCCGGATACAGCACGGACGAAAATGTCCTGAGCGAGCTTTTGTACGAGCACGACGTGATAGTCAAGTTGTTGGAGTACAGGGAGCTTTACAAACTCAAATCAACATACATTGAGCCGCTTTTGAAACTTGGACGAGAAGATAAAAACTCACGCATTCACACGAGCTTTTTGCAGACAGGCACTTCCACAGGCAGGCTTAGCTCAAAAGACCCAAACCTGCAAAATATCCCCGTCAGAACGCCTCTTGGCAAAGAGGTCAGGGCGGCGTTCATAGCCAAAGAGGGCTTTAGATTTGTCGGTATTGACTACTCGCAGATAGAGCTTCGTCTTTTGGCGCATTTTAGTCTGGACAGTGCGCTCGTGAAAGCGTTTATGGACGATAAAGATATACATCTTGAAACGGCTGTGAAGCTTTTTGGCGATGAGGCGAAAGAGAAGAGAAATGTCGCCAAAAGCATCAATTTTGGGCTTTTGTACGGCATGGGTTCCAGAAAACTCGCGCAAACACTCGGCGTATCTCAAGCGGAGGCGAAGGGGTATATAGATAGTTATTTTGCCTCTTTTCCGACAGTGAAAACGTATATGCTCTCCATTGAAGATGGCGCAAAACGTAACGGTTTTGTGGAGATGCTTTTGGGACGCAGGAGAAATTTTGACTTTGGCAACGCTACGCCAATGCAGGTGGCTGGTTACAGCAGAGAGGCGATAAATGCGGTCTTTCAAGGCAGTGCGGCAGACCTCATAAAACTTGCTATGTTGAAGATAAAAAACACTATTCTTGACGATGATACAAGGCTACTTTTGCAGATACACGATGAGCTTATCTTTGAGGTCAAAGATGAAAAAGCGGTTGAGTTTTCCAAAAAAGCGAGCGAGATTATGGAAAATATTTATAAATTAAATGTGCCTTTAAAGACGAGCGTTAGTATAGGTAGTAATTGGGGGGAATTAAAATAGGTTAGGACTTCGCAAGCGAAGTAGCCATCTTTTCCGGAGATTTTACTTCAAGGCTTCGCCCATTTTGTAAAATCTCCTAAGCCATCTTTTACAATTTTTAGCTCGTTCTTTCACACGCTAACTTCGTTGCAATTTCGCCGCGCTCGCTCACGTACCTCAAGTACGCACCGCTCACGGGCTTCATTTGCGCCTCGTTAGCGTGCAAAATTACGTCGCTAAAATCTTGTAAATTTGGCAGTTAATTCCCCTCTGTGGAGGGGTGCCCGAAGGGCGGGGTGGTTTTGTCTTATCTTTTGCATATTTTAACTTGGCTTGTCTCGTGCCTATATTTCGTTGTTTTCAACTTGGCTTCGTTACATACCAATGCGTATGCGCCTCGCCAAATTTTCAAACTGCCTCATCTATACACAAAAAGCTAAAGTTAAAATTATGCAAATTTGG
>JAITNC010000181.1 GCA_031290675.1 Campylobacteraceae bacterium
TATTGAGCTTGACAGGAAGATATTGGCGCATTTGGCCATGAACGACCCTGAAAGCTTTAGCGCGGTAGTTGTCAAAGCAAAAGCTGCTTTAGGAAAATAATTTTTATCTACATTATATATAGGCGGAGAGGTTTTAAAGCCCCCCGCCTTTTTTTATGCCCAAAAATCCCCTTTATTAAATCAACAAAACGCACTATCTGCCGCTATTTTTCGCGCCCTGGTTTTTATACTTGATTAAACTGATATATTATATTGACATTTGGAAATATTTCTGCTATTATCACACTTCTAATAACAAAAAGATATTTTAGCGTTTGTTCCAAATTTTTTTGTTTTATCTCAAACAAAGGCTCTCGATGAGTGTGAAAGATGAAGTTTTAGAGAGTGATGCGCTTTATAGTTTAAGACCGTGGACGGTTCAAAAAGAGCAAAACCCTATCGCCGTATCGCACGCGAAGGGGGTGTTTTTTTGGGATTATGATGGCAAAAAGTATTTTGATATGTCGTCGCAGTTGGTCAACTCAAATCTGGGACACGGCAACAAAGAGATAAATGAAGCTATCAAAAAACAGTTGGATGATTTTGCCTACATCGCTCCCTCTCACGCCGCCGCTCCACGCTCACAACTCGCCAAAAAGCTGATAGAAAGATCGCCCAAAAATATGGCGAAAGTATTTTTTACATGCGGTGGTGCAGAGTCCAATGACAACGCTATTTTGATAGCACGCTCTGTTACCCGAAAACATAAAATATTCTCATCTTATCGCAGTTATCATGGCTCAACTATCGGTTCGGGAAATCTCTCTGGAGATGCCAGACGTTTTGCCGCCGAGCGTCCGTCAAGCGGCGGGTTTGTCAAGTTTTTGACGCCGTATCTGTACAGAGAAAAGATAAAGTTCAAAAACGAAAGCGATACCGCCAGATATTATCTTGAGCTGCTAAGAGAGCAGATCATAGCGGATGATCCGAACAATATCGCCGCTATCACGCTTGAGGCAGTCGCGGGGACAAACGGCGTCATTATACCGCCCAAAGGCTATCTTGAAGGGGTGCGCGAGATTTGCGACGAGTTTGGTATTTTGCTCCATTTTGATGAGGTGATGGGAGGTTTTGGCAGGACGGGCAAGACGTTCGCTTTTGAAAATTTCAACGTAGAGCCCGACATCATCACGTTTGCCAAAGGTATCACGTGTGGATATGTGCCTTTAGGCGGCGTCATCGTCAGCAAAAAAATCGCCGATTTTTACGATACAAACCCGTTTTTGTGCGGACTGACCTATAGCGGCCACCCGTTGGCCTGTGCCGCCGGCATCGCTACGTTGGATTATTATGATCATCATAAAATACCCGCACGCGCTGCAAGACTTGGCGGGACACTAAAACGCGCACTTTCGTTGCTCAAGAGAAAGCACAAAAGTGTTGGCGATACAAGAGTTATCGGGCTTTTTTCGGCTGTGGAGCTTGTGAAGAACAAAAAGAGTAAAGAGCCGCTCTCTTCACATATACAACAGATAGTAGGGCTGTTGAGGGAGAGAGGTTTTTACGTGATAGGCAGACAAAACAATCTTATCATCGCGCCGCCGCTTATCATAACCAAAAAAGAGCTTTTGGAGGCGTTGAAGATTTTGGACGCAGTGTTGTCTATCGTTGATGAGCGGTACTAAGTCATAGAAGGCGGCACAAAGTGAGATTTGCGGAAAAGGCGATAACGATAGCGACTGTGGCGGCGATATTTGCGCTTTGGTATTTCGCTACGAAGTTTGATTTGGTATCAAGCGTGATGATACCATCGCCAAAACAAGTCTTTGACGCCTTCATGCAAATATGCAGCGAGGGGTACAAAAACACATCTCTTGCGGAGCATCTGTATGAGAGTCTAAAGCGGCTTGTTATCGCTTTTGTACTCGCTGTCATTACGGCTGTACCGCTTGGACTTGCGAGTGGTTACAGCTCAAAAATCCGTGCTGTGTTTGAGCCTGTCGTGGAGTTTTTGAGGCCTTTACCGCCGCTCGCTTACTACACGCTGATAGTGCTTTGGATGGGCATAGACGACGGCTCCAAAATCGCGCTTTTGACATTGTCGGCTTTCGCGCCCATCTTTGTAGCTTGCGTCGGCGCGATGAGGACGGTCAAAAAAAGTTACATCAACAATGCGCTGATGCTCGGCGCGTCAAAGTGGCAGCTATTTTTTTATGTCAGTTTCCCGTCGTGCTTGAGTGAGATTTTTATCGGCGTGCGCACCGCTCTTGGCGTGGCTTATACGACTTTGGTAGCCGCCGAAATGGTCGCAGCGGTATCGGGGATAGGCTGGCTCGTGTTGGACGCAAGTAGATTTTTGAGGAGCGATATCATTTTTGTGGGTATTTTTCTTATGGGTATTACGGGTATTTTGTTGGATCAGATGGTTCGCTTGGTAGAATCAAAAATGGTCTTTTGGAAAGGGCATGATTGAAATTACTTAGGAGGTAATTTATATGAAAACAGGAAAATTGTTAATCGCTTTGTCGGTTGTTTTTAGTTTGGGATTTTTTGGCGGCTGCTCTAAAAAAGAGGAAAGCGCACAAAATCCATCGGTCGTCAGAATAGCCACACAGCAGATACCAAATGACGAAAATATCGCCAAAGCCAAAGAGTATTTCAAGGCGATAGGCGTGCAACTGAAGATAGTTGAGTTTGACAGCGGCGCGGCGGTAGTGAGCGCGATAGCCGCCGGCAGTATAGATATAGGATTGGTCGGAACAACGCCTGCTACTACGGCTATCTCAAAAAATCTCGGCGTTGAGTTGATATGGATTCACGGCATTTTGGGCAAATCCGAAGCGTTGGCAGTCAAAAACAGCGCAGGGGTTAAATCCGTAGTCGACCTAGCGGGCAAAAAAGTGGCTACACCATTTGGCTCCACAGGACACTACAGTCTGTTGAGTGCACTTGAGCTAAACGGCGTGAGTGCGTCCGATGTGAGCGTCTTAGACCTCCAGCCAAAAGATATTTTTGCAGCTTGGAAAAGAGGCGATATAGACGCGGCTTATGTGTGGGACCCCGTACTCAGCTCGCTTCTTGAGGACGGCTCGGTACTGCTCTCAAGCGAGGATTTGGCAAAGCTTGGCGTGATAACGGCGGACGTTGAGATAGTCAGCGCAGAGTTTGGCAAAAAATATCCGCATATCGTGGCACAGTATATCAAAGCCCTGTCTAAAGCGCAGGATGATTATCGCAGCGATTTTAACGGCACTGTAACGACTTTGGCTAAATATTTTCAGATAAGCGAGCAGGATAGTAAAAATCAGATTTTAGGAAATGTCTGGCTCTCAGCCTCCGAACAGCTCGGCGCTGACTATCTGGGCAAGAGCGGCAGCGTGGGAGCTATCGCGCTTTCACTGAAAAAAACAGCGGACTTTTTGGAAAAACAAAAATCCATAACCACCGCACCGTCTCTTGAAGTGTTCCAAAAAGCGGTAAATCCGCACTATGTAGAGTTATCTCTGCAAAAGTAACGCTCCACGCTCCGCTGTTTTGGCGGGGCTGGATATAAATATGAAAGAAAAAAGTATCATATCTCTAAGCAATATCGGCGTTACTTACAATGACGGCAAAAAGCTCGCCGTAAACGCTTTGGGGGATATAACTTTAGAGATAAAACCACGAGAGTTTATCGCTATCGTGGGGCCTTCGGGCTGCGGTAAAAGCACACTGTTAAATATTTTGGCGGGTTTTGTAAGCCCAAGCGTCGGCAGCGTTACGATAAATGGCGAGCCGATAACAAAGCCGCATTATCAACGAGGCGTGGTGTTTCAAACGCCCGTTTTGTATCCGTGGCTTGACGTGAGAGAGAACGTGGAGTTTGGGCTCAAAATGCGTGGATTTAGCCCCAAAGAGCGGCACAAACTATCTGACAAATACCTCAAAGAGGTTGGTTTGGAAGAGTTCAAAGCCCATAAACCCTACGAGCTTTCAGGCGGAATGCGCCAAAGAGCGGCGCTAGCACGCGTACTTGTCAACGAACCCGCCATCATACTGCTTGACGAGCCTTTTGGCGCACTTGACGCTATCACGAGGACAAATATGCAGCTGCTCACGAGGCTCATCTGGTCGGGTGGCAAAAGCACTTTTTTCTTAATCACACACGACGTAGACGAGGCTTTGAGCCTTGGTACGCGCGTGCTTGTGATGTCCAAAAGACCAGGCTGCGTGATAAGGGAGTATGATACGGATTTTACTTATCGTATCACCGAAACGCTCTCTGACAAGACCCGCTTTTCAAAAGAATATATCGCGCTCAGGGAGGAGATTTTGGCTCTGATACACCACCAAACAAGCGACGCGAGCGGATATATCATTTGAGTGTGGCGGGCTAAAATCTGCCGTTTTTCCGATCTATCAAAATAATAATCATAAAGCTATCTTTTTAAGCATTGTTTAAAATATCAAGTAGTAGAATATAATTATCAACTAA
This sequence comes from Campylobacteraceae bacterium, assembly GCA_031290675.1. Taxonomy (GTDB): domain Bacteria; phylum Campylobacterota; class Campylobacteria; order Campylobacterales; family Campylobacteraceae; genus JAIRKW01. The sequence continues at coordinate 4,454 of JAITNC010000181.1, forward strand.
TAATAATTATTGTTTGATAAAAATAATTAATCTTAAGGGGCATTTATGGCAAAGACCATCACAACAACAGGCGGAAACAAAGTCGCGGATAA
>JAITNC010000224.1 GCA_031290675.1 Campylobacteraceae bacterium
ATGTACTGATTGTTTCGCACTTTTGCCCACGGCGAATAGATGCCAAGAGTGATGAGTGAAAGCAGGAGATTTACAAACCAAATAGCGAAAAAATCCGTAGCGTTGCCTCTGAACTCAAATCGGGTATTTTCAAAGACTTTTGGTGCGGCTTGATAGGAGTTTTCCATAAAACCAACCTTTTTTAAAAATCTTACAACTTTAGCATAAGTTCGTTAGTGTAAAGCTTAAAAAATTGCCGATTTTGATGCCTTATTTGGGCTTATTTATGGTTATTTTATGGATTTTGCGTATAATAACAAACACAAACACAAACAAGATTAATGTTAGTGGAAGGCAAGTGTTATGAAAAAACTAACTGTTAGTGACGCTGCAAATGCGCTTGGTATCACAAAAGAAGCTGTTTACAACCGTGTAAGGCGAGGAACACTTGAGAGTGTTACGCAAGATGGCGAGCGTTATATCATCATAGATGACGAGAACAAAAGCGTTGCACAAAAGCTAACGCCTGTTAGCGTGCCAAAAAGCAAAAATACAGCTCCCGATGAGCGGTATATCAACCTTTTGGTTTCGCAGATAAATGAACTCAAGTCCACTAACACGGAGTTAAACAGAGACAAAGAGCGGCTTATAAGAGAGAAAGAACAGCTCTTAATGGAGCAGAGAATCGCGCTTGAAACGATATATAAAGAGCGAGATGAGCAGCTAAAAGCCATACTAACACTCGCTAACAGGTCTTTGTTAGCAAGAAGCGCAAACAATGACGAACTAACGATAGAGGCGAGTTATGAGCCGCCGCTTTTATCACGTGAGAGTGCCGATGAGGGCGATTTCACGGATTGGCGAGAGCTCAAAAGTTACCTCAAGGCAAAAGGCTTGTCAAGAAAGAAAAAGAAAAAGATAATATCGCAAGCCAAAAAAGTTGTCGGCGTTGACGGCGACGTGCAAGAGGACGAGGGTATTTTGTATGTCAAAAGAGAAAAGATAAAACAATTTATATAAAAAAACAGGAGATAGTTATGGGGTATATCAGGAAGATTTCCGACTATGCGATAGCCGGAGGTGTCGGCGCTGTCGCTATTTTTGCGCTTAGCGGGTGCGAAAAGAGCGGCGAAAACGCTACAGATGAGTTGGCGCAAAAACAGGGCGCTTTTGTCATCATAGAAGAGGAGGCGGACGGCAGCTACAAGATACTTGAGGAGTATCCGAGCAACGTAACGAGGGTGGTTTTGAAGGACAAAGAGGGCGTTGAGCGCATATTGAGTGAGGCGGAGATAGACGCTTTGATGAAAACAGAATCCGACAAGATAGACAGCGGAACGTCGCCTTTGACAAATTCGCAAGTCTCAAGCGGCGCGCCTTCTTTGGGGCAGGTGATACTCTCATCTGCGGCGGGAGCTATCATGGGAAGTTGGATAGGTTCAAAACTTTTTGGCAACTCCAACTACCAACAGCAAAGGCAAACTTCGTACAAATCCCCGCAAACGTACTCCAGAAGCGTGGATAGTTTCAACAAAGCCAAATCAACAAGTTCCACAAGTTCGGCTAAAAAAAGCGGCGGATTTTTTGGCGGCGGCACTAAGAGCGGCACCGGTTCCGCAAGCTCTGCCGGTGGTTGATATATGGTAAAACTTTTCAAAGCGCAACCGCTTACAAAAGAGTATTTGGAGGCCATCAACTGCCATTGGCACACGGATGCTGACAGTACGCCATACATCAGCGATGAGCTTGTTGAGGTATCGCAGGGCGAGGCGGACGCGTATTATGAGGCTGTAAATGAGCTGTACGATATGTACACCAACGCCGCCGAGTACGTCATAGAAAACAACCTTTTTCACGAGATAGGCATACCGTTTAACTTGGTAGATGTCATCAAATCCTCGTGGGAAAATGATGTACATTGGCATCTCTACGGCAGGTTTGACCTTGCGGGCGGCATAGACGGCAAACCTATCAAACTTATAGAATTTAACGCCGATACGCCGACATCGCTTTACGAGAGTTCCATCATACAGTGGGCGATTTTGAAAAAGAACGGGCTAAATGAAGCAAAACAGTTCAACAATATATATGACGCTCTCAAAGAGAACTTTCGCCGACTTGTGGTTTTGCACGGGGATACGGCGGAGTTTTCGCGCTATTACGAAGGCTGGAAGATACTTTTCAGCTCTGTAGCCGGCAGCGTGGAAGATGAGATAACCACGAAGTTTTTGCAAAGTGCGGCTGAGGAGAGCGGTTTTCATACGGATTTTGCGTATGTGGACGATGTGAACTTTTCAGAAGAAGAGGGCGTTTTCAAGGGGGAGGACAATTTTGAGTTTTGGTTCAAACTCATACCTTGGGAAAACATAGCCATACAAGAGCCAAACTTGGCTTTGATACTGAAAGATATCGTGCTAAATCAACGAGCCATCATACTAAATCCCGCATATACGCTTTTGTTTCAAAGCAAGGCGATGATGAAGATATTGTGGGATTTGTACCCGAACCACCCGCTGTTGCTTGAAACATCGTTTGAACCGCTTGGGGTTAAGCACGTGAAAAAGCACAGTTTTGGCAGAGAGGGGGCAAATACTACGATATTTGAGGGTGACGGAAGGGTCGTGGAACAGACAGATGGCGAGTATGAAAACTTCACGCCCATTTATCAAGAGTATGTCGCTTTCCCGAAAGACGCTAAGGGCGAGTGTTATCAGGCGGGCGTGTTTTTCGCTTATGAGGGGTGCGGTTTGGGCTTCAGGCGAGGCGGCGAGATACTCGGCAACTACGCCAAATTTGTCGGACACATCATAAAGTAAGGAATAGCGATGAAACTTGTACTCCTAGACGCCGATACGCTGGGGGCTGACATAGATTTGTCGGCATTTGAGAAGTTTGGCGAGTTTGTCGTATACAAGACCACCCCCGAGAGCGAAAAGCTGAGCAGAGTGAAAGACGCCGACATAGTCATCACAAATAAAGTGATTTTTGACGAAGCGACATTGCAGCAGCTGCCCGCCCTCAAGCTCATAGCCCTCACGGCGACAGGTATGAACAATGTGGACTTGAAAGCGGCGCTCAGGCTTGGCGTGGAGGTCAAAAATGTCGCCGGCTACTCCACAAAGTCGGTCGCTCAACACACATTTGCGATGGCTTTGCCACTCATCGGCAAGCTTGGATTTTACGATGGGTACGTCAAAAGCGGCAAATGGTGCGAGAGCAAGGTATTTACAAATCTTGATATGCCGTTTTTTGAGCTTTCGGGCAAAAAGTGGGGTATTATCGCTCTTGGCGCGATAGGAAAAGAGGTAGCCAAAATAGCCCGAGCATTCGGCGCAAAAGTCGCTTATTACTCAACCTCAGGCGTGGAGCGGGCGGAGAAATACCCGAGTGTGCCGCTTGATGAGCTTTTGAGAAACTCTGATATAATATCTATTCACGCACCGCTGAACGACAAAACGAGAAATCTTATAGATGAGCGTGAACTTTCACTGATAAAACAAGACGCACTCATCATCAACGTAGGGCGCGGCGGCATCATCAACGAAGAGGCTCTGGGGCGTGCGATAGAGGGCGAAAAACTCTACGCCGCGATAGATGTTTTGGAAAATGAACCTATGCGCAAGGGCTCGCCGCTCGCAAACCTGACGAAAAAAGAGCGATTTATCATCACGCCGCACGTAGCGTGGGGAAGCGTGGAAGCGAGAGTAAGACTGATGAGCTTGGTATATAAAAATATAAAAACATTTTTGGACAAAGGAGCGGCAAATGGCGGCAAAAGAACATAGTTTTGATATAAGTGCGGAGTTGAACGCACAGGAGTTTAAAAACGCTTTGGAGCAGGCGAAAAAAGAGATAGCGAGCAGGTTTGATTTCAAGGGTGTTACGGCTGAGCTTGACTACAACGAAAAAGCGAAAACGCTCACTATCACGACCTCAAGCGACAATAAAGCAGAAGCGATATATGAGCTGCTGCTCGGCAAAGTCATCAAGCGAGGGCTCTCCTCCAGCGTCTTAAAAGAGCAAAAAAAAGAGCCGGCCGGCAAAGGAAATGTGCGCATAGTGTACGCCATAGTGGACACTCTGGGCGGCGATGACGCCAAGTTGATAGTCAAAACTATTAAAGACGAGGGGCTGAAAGTGCAGGCTTCCATCAGGGGCGATGTTGTGAGAGTGGTCGGAAAATCTATAGACGATTTGCAAGCTTGCATCAAAGTCGTACGGGAAAAAGAGCTTGAACTGCCGCTGAGCTTTACAAATTTAAAATAACACCCAGTCATTGCGGGCTTTGACCAGTAACCTGAAGGCGGCAATCCACGCCCATGTGTCATTGTGAGGAGCTAATCGACGTAACAATCTCAGCTCTCTTTGGCTTTTTCCTCTTTTGGTTTATTCATCTTTCTTGGTATTACTTTCTTTTCCGAAAGAAAGTAAAACAAAGAAACTCCCCCTAGTGTAACTGTCCTTCGGATACCCTGCGCATTATTGCGTTACGTCGGGAGCTGCGGAACTCACTCAGTCGTTCAAACAGTCCTCGCTCTTTATCCGACTTCACGCTTCAATGCTTGGCAGTTACAACGGGGCTTACAGCAAACAAATTTGCTGTATTTTGCTGGCGCAAAATGACACTCACTCCGTCATTGCGAGTTTGTACTCAAACGTGGCAATCCACTCTTTTGTAATACAATGTAATACAAAACACAGATGCTTCGCAGG
>JAITNC010000234.1 GCA_031290675.1 Campylobacteraceae bacterium
AAATTGGAAAAAATGTATTTTTTTATGACTTAACTACATATATTTATTTATATTTAAATTTTTTTACTGTAATATTTATACATACAAGGTGGAATATTTTTATCAAAAAATATATTTACAAAAGGAGAAAAAATGAGCAGATTATTTAAGCTAATCTTTTTAGTTTTAGTTTCAGCCTTTTTGGTTGGGTGCGGTGAGGAGACTGCCAACAACAATGCGCCGCAGAGTACTGCACAAGCAAATGTAGCAGAGAAAAAAACCCCGAGCGATACAAAAAATAAAAACAGTAAAAAGGTAAATAATAGCTGTGATTACTCTACGGAAATTGATTCTGTGTTTGACAAAGAGGTGCATATTCGTCACATTCCCAATAGCGCAGGTTGCGAAGAGTTGCGTGCGGACGGATATATAGATGACCAAGGAACAGACACTTTTAGATTTGAGCAAGATATGCAAGACACGTCTGGTGCGCCTGTTACTCATCAAACGATGACGTTAAATAAGGACGAATGGAAAATGGTAGACAAGAAAAAAGGGGAGTACGGACAATTTGGCGGCGAATGGCCGGACATTGAATTGACCCGACAACTTCCCAAGCCAAATATGCCTATTGCGGCTATCAGTGAAGAAGTGAGGTCTAAAGGCAAGGAATTGTCTGTTATATTTGTAGGAAATAGTACGATAGAAGAGAAGAGAGCTTATGCGAAGCAGTTGGAAAACAAGGGCTTTACTATTGATGTCAATTCCAAAGAACGCCCTATGTTTTCCTCTTTTCACTACAAGGCCAAAAATCGTGCCGGATATGCGGTGCAATTTATCTGCATTGGAGCAGCATGCACTCTTGGCTTGAATGAACCCGCTAAGTAATCAATCATCAGCCCCAACAAAAGCCGATTTTCCTCCTAAATCGCACCTTTTATCGCCACAAAATATTTCTCTAACATTTATTTTGGTACAATCTACCCTTATTATAAAAAGAGACAGGATATATGGAGAAGATTTTAAGTTCACTAAATGAAGCGCAACTTGAGGCTGTTCGGACGATAGACGACCCCGTTTTGATATTGGCGGGGGCTGGCAGCGGCAAGACAAGGACTATAACATCACGCTTGGCGTATCTCATAGGCGAGGTCGGCATAGACCCTGCAAATACGCTAACCTTGACATTTACAAACAAAGCGGCAAATGAGATGAGGGAGCGTGCGCTAAATCTCTTGCGTGAGTCAAAAATAAAAGTGATTTATCCGCCCCTTTTGTGCACTTTTCACAAATTTGGACTGCTTTTTTTGAAATTTCACATAGACAAACTCGGGCGCAAAAATAACTTCATAGTCATAGACAACGACGACAAAAAACGCATACTCAAAAGCTTTGAGATAGACATCTCCTCATCTCTTGTGGCAAACGAGATATCACGCTACAAAAACTCCTTTATCACGCCTGCCATGGCGATAGCTCAAGCGGATTTGAAAGACTACAAAAAGATAGCGGCACTGTATGAGCGGTACGAGGACTATCTCTCGCAAAACAACCTTACGGATTTTGACGATTTGCTCACGCTGACATACAGGATACTTGACGAAAACAGCGACCTGTGCGAAGAGACGAGCAAACGATACCAATATATAATGGTAGATGAGTATCAAGACACGAACGACCTGCAATACAAACTGCTGAGAAAGCTTTGTATGACGCACTCAAATATATGCGTAGTGGGCGATGATGACCAGAGTATTTACGGCTGGCGCGGCGCAAATATCAAAAATATCCTTGAGTTCGCACAGATGTTTGACAACACAAAGATAGTCAAGCTTGAGTACAATTACCGCTCCACAGATGAGATACTGCACGCAGCAAATGAGCTCATAGAACACAACCGCTCACGTCTTGGCAAAGTGCTTAAAAGCACCATAGGCAAAGGCAAAGCCGTAGAGTTTATGAGCTCATCTGACGAAACGCACGAAGCCACGGCGATAGCGCTCAAAGTCAAAAAGCTCATAGACGGCGGCGTAAGTGCCAAAAACATCGCCGTACTCTACCGCATCAACGCCCTTAGCCGCTCCATAGAGGAGGGGTTGAACCGTATGCACATACCGTTTAAGATGGTAGGCGGCGTGAAGTTTTACGAGAGAGCGGAGATAAAAGACCTTATAAGTTACCTTCGGATAGTAACAAATCCTCACGATGATTTTTCGCTCAAACGTGTGATAAATCGCCCTAAAAGAGGGCTTGGCAAGGCAGCTCTTGACAAGATAGAGAAGTTGTCGCATGAGAGCAAACTCTCCATGTACGCTTTTATGGGCGAAAACAGGGAGGCTATGCAGAGCGTAGTATCCAAAAAATCATACTCGCAGCTGATGGAGTTTTTGGACAATATAGAAGCGTTGGCTAAGGTAGCCGCAAACTCCACGTACGATATGGTAGACGAGCTGGAGCGGGCTTTTGGCGTGAAGGCGTACTATCAAGGCTTGCCGGACGCCAGCGAGCGGGTGCTAAATATAGACGAGTTTTTCGGACTTTTCAGGGATTATATCAAGCAAAACCCCGACAACTCCATAGACGTATTTTTGAACGAGATATCTCTCTCAAGCGAGCAAGACCAGATAGACACCGAGAGTATCAATATCATGAGCGTGCACGCAAGCAAAGGCTTGGAGTTTGACCACCTTTTTGTCATCGGCTTTGAGGAGGGATTTTTCCCGCTTATCGGCGATACAGCCGACATAGAAGAGGAGCGAAGGTTGGGCTATGTCGCTATCACGAGAGCCAAAAAAGAGCTTACTTTGAGCTACTCGGCGAGCAGATTTTACAAGGGCAGGAGAGCTGAGCTGACAAAGAGCCGGTTTTTAAATGAGGCGGGCGTGTGCGAAGGGCGGCTCATCATGGAAAAGAGTTATGAGTTCAAAAAAGGCGACTTGATAAAGCACAAAATCTTTGGTATGGGCAGAGTTATGGAAGTGATGAAAGAGAAAAAAGAGTACAAACTGCGTATCAACTTTGGCGGCAGCAAACGTGATATATTGGCGTCTTTTGTGGAGAAGATTTGAGTCAAAATCGCCTCTTTGCCGCCTCAAAACCAAGCGGCGTAACATGCAGCAGGTTTTTATCGCAAATCAAGAAAAAATACAGCGTGAAAAAGGCCGGATACTCGGGTACGCTTGACCCTTTCGCTGAAGGCGTTTTGATAGTAGCGTTCGGGCAGTATACAAAACTTTTTCGCTTTTTGGACAAAACTCCCAAAAAATACGAAGCTACTTTGTGGCTTGGTGCGAAAAGCGAAACGTTAGATATAGAAAGAGTAGAAAGTGTTGATGAGGTAACGCCTTTTGAGATGGAGGAGCTGCGCTTTGCGGCTTCCAAACTAAAAGGGACTTTGACTTATCGCCCTCCAAAATTTAGCGCAAAAAAGATAGACGGCAAACGCTCTTATGAGCTCGCGAGAGAGGGCAGAGATGTAGAGCTAAAAGAGATAACCACAGAGGTTTACGAGCTGCTCATCACAGGCTACGAGCACCCGTTTGTTACTTTTGAAGCTACGGTGAGCGAGGGTGGATACATACGAAGTATCGGCAAGATGATGGCGGAGCTGTTGGGCGTAGAAGGCTGTTTGAAGCAACTTCGCCGCTTGAACGAGGGGGCGTTTTTTTATGATGATGAAAAGGCGCTTGACCCGCTGCGGCTCTTAAACATCAAAGAAAATGTCTACACGGGCGACAAAGAGGATATAATGCTGGGAAGGGTTCTAAAAAAAGAGGATTTTATATTGCAAGAGCAGGGCGAATATTTCATCAAGACGGACGATTTTCTCTCTGTACTCAAGATAGACGAGAGTGTGGAGTATCTACTAAATAAGATAGAGTTATGCTGAGATTTAAATCCCCCGCCAAATTAAACATTTTCTTGAAAATCACAGGCAAAAGAGGCGATTATCACGAGATAATGTCACGTTTTATCAGATACGACGGGCTATATGATGAGTTGATATTTGAGCCAAAAGAGAGAGCCAAAGAGGGGTTTGAGTTGAGCGGTAGATTTGACTGCGAACTTCAAAACAATACTATTTATAAGGCTTACAAACTTTTAAGAGATAAAAACGCCAAAAAGATAGACGATTTTTTTGAAAACTATACTTTGCGTGTGGATAAGCATATCCCAAGCGGCGGCGGGCTTGGCGGCGGCAGTTCCAACGCTGCAACGCTGCTTTTGGCTCTCAACAAAACGCTCTCCCTCTCACTGAGCCTTGACGAGCTTTGTTTTATAGGAAGCAAAATCGGAGCCGACGTGAGCTTTTTCCTGCATGAACGCCCTGCGGCAAACGTGCAAGGCGTGGGGGAGATAGTAACCCCCATAGATGACGATATCCCCGACATAGAGCTTGTTTTCACGTCGCAAGCGTGCGATACGGCGGCCGTGTACAAGGCGTTTCGTGCGAACTTTTGGGACAAGATAGACGCAGGTTTGGCGCGCGAGCTTTCAACGCTTGACACAAAAGAGCTGCTGAGCTTTTATTCGCCTCTCGCACTTAATGACCTTTTAAGAGGCGTGCTGGTATGTTACCCGCATTTAAAAGCTTATGCTGATTTCCTAAGCGGCAGCGGCGGTACATTTTTTAAGGTAAAAAACAAATGGGCGTAACGATAGCGAGAAACAAAAAAGCTTTGCACGACTTTGAGATACTTGAAAATCTTGAAACAGGCATAGAACTAAAAGGCAGCGAAGTCAAAGCGATAAGGCTCGGGCGCATCAACCTCAAGGATTCATTTGTGCGCATTATAAAAGGCGAAGCGTTTTTGCTCGCAGCGCACATATCGTATCTTGACACCGCCAATCCGCACTTCAAACCCAACGAAACACGTGAGCGAAAACTGCTTTTGCACCGCAAACAGATAGACAAACTTTT
>JAITNC010000244.1 GCA_031290675.1 Campylobacteraceae bacterium
TTTCTATCGTTTTGCAAAAACTCATTTAGCAATATTACACCATTTTCGTCAATAATGGATATATCGCCGTCCTTTATCGGTATGCTCGCCGCCATAAAATACTTTGGCAGCGCACTCCAACCCCTGACATCAGCCTTCGCCGTACCTACTTGATAAAATAGGCTCAAAAGCCCCAATATAGGGTCTATGTCATTCATCTGCTTTTGTAGTACGGTTTTCGCCGCCGCACTGATGATAGCCTCCATGGCGATACCAAAATACCTTTTGTCAAATTCCGCCGCCTCTACAGAGTCCATATTTGCTATCAAAGATGTGTCAAAACTATCGCCCGAGCGGTTTTTTATCGTCAGATATCTATATGAGCCGTTTCTAAACTGCAGCTTCGGCAAGGCTATGCCCGTATACAAAAACGAGTTTGAGATGAGAAATATCGGAAGGTCTATGCGAAACTCAGCTTTCACCGCCCCAAGCCCGTTTTCGTATATCAGCCACACATACCGCTCTTTGAAGTTGGCGTTAAATTCGCCCGCCATCTTATCGGCGAGGGCAAAATCTTTCGCAATCTGCGGGTTTTTTGGGTTTATTTGCAGGCTCTCTTTGAACAGGTCAGCCGCCCTTTGGTAACTTCTGTCATTTAGGAAAAAAAGCGCGCTTATGTAAGTCGCAAACGGGTTGATAAAGTCAGGATAAACAACCCCCTCAACGCTTTGAGAGTATTTGTTAAGAGCTGCGTCAATAGAATTTTCGTTGAAAGATATCGGTGCAGGCGTGCTTCTTTTGTCTTTTCTTGACGCACTGCGGCGAGCAGCACTATTGTACAGCTCTTGAGAGTTTTTCAGCTCTTGCAGACTTTTGGCGTTTTTACTCTCCAGAGAGGCTATATCTTTTGCGAAATACTCTACGGCTATGCGCTGCCGCTCCAACGCTCTGTTGAGTTCCACTCTTGCGTTTTCTTTGTCGTTTAGTGCCAAAAAGTTCAAAGCTTTGTAAGTGTTCACGAGCGTTTTTTCGTAAACATTTCCCTCGTATGGATTTGCGTTGTTGTTTATGAGCATAGACCTTGTCGTATCGCGCGCACTAAGAAGCGGGTTTTTCAAATCCACGTCAAGTTTGTAGTGAAGCTCCGCCTCGTCAAACAGCTGTGTGCTTTTTTTGAAATCTCCGCAATTTCTCGCTAACGCCGCACCTTGTATGCTCCAAAGTATCACATCATCACCGTTTTTGAGTTTTTTATCTACGAGCGAGAAATCACACCTGTTTTCGTATAATATATCATCAAATCGCGCAATCTCGCTGTTTGTGCTTTTATAAGCGCAGCCTGCGAAAAAAAGAGGTATAAAGAGTGGTAAAATGAGTAAAAATTTGCGCATAAACTCTCTTTTTATTGTTTTAGATTTGAAATCAGAGTATATTATAAGTTGCATTAACAAGATTTAATAGTAGAAATAATTATACTTTTTTTTAGGAAATTTTGCTAATCTATCGTGGTTCATTTATTTGAGGAAAAATTATGAGCGATAATTTTGGATTACACAGGGCGTTAAAAAACAGACACATACAGCTGATAGCGCTCGGCGGGGCTGTAGGAACAGGGCTGTTTCTGGGAACTGGTGCGGCTATATTTTTGGCGGGTCCTTCCGTACTTGTTGGGTATGCCATAGTCGGATTTCTTGCGTTTTTGGTGATGCGACAACTTGGCGAGATGATGACCGAAGAGCCGAGGGCTGGGTCGTTTAGTTACTTTGCGTGCAAATATTGGGGCGATTTCGCTGGTTTTTTGGCGGGTTGGAACTATTGGATACTGTACGTTATGGTGAGTATCTCAGAGCTTACGGCTGTGGCGGCTTATATGCAGTTTTGGTTTCCGGAACTTCCTACTTGGGTGAGTGCGCTTGGCTTTTTTATCATCATAAATGTTATAAATTTCTCAACCGTGAAAGCATTCGGCGAGATAGAGTTTTGGTTTTCTATCATCAAAATCACCGCAATCATCGCTATGATACTCTTTGGTCTTTACATACTTTTGATAAATACAAGCCTCGTACCCGGCGCTACTATCAAAAATCTTTTCTCATCTCCGAGCGGCGATATGCAGGGCTTGGACTGTTTTTTCATCAATGGATATTTCGGGCTTATCATGGCTATACCTATCATCATGTTTTCATTTGGCGGACTTGAGCTTGTGGGCATTGCGGCGGCGGAAACGGATAACCCTCAAAAAAACATTCCCAAAGCGACAAAACAAGTTTTGGTTCGTATTTTGATTTTTTATATCGGCACAATAGCGGTTTTGTTGTCGCTCTATCATTGGAGCAAATTGACGCAAAACTCAAGCCCTTTTACGCTCATCTTTACGGCACTCGGCTTTAAGTATGTAGCGGGCGTTTTGAACTTTGTCATCTTGACGGCGGCACTTTCGGTATTTAACAGCGGCGTTTACGCTACAAGCAGAATGCTTTTTGGACTCTCCAAACAAGGCAACGCACCCAAGATATTTTCCAAGCTCAACACACGCGGAGTGCCTGTCGTGGCTATGGCTTTGGCTGCTGTTTTGACCTTTTCGGTTGTGCCTTTGAACTACTTTAGCCCTGATTGGACTGAAGCGTTTAAGCAGGCTATGTCTATAGTCGTGGCGGCGTTGGTGATAAATTGGGCTATGATAAGTCTCTCTCACCTCTTTTTCCGCAACAGCAAAGATAAAGAGGGCGTAAAAACGATATTTCCGACCATATGGTATCCTTTTGGCAACTATCTCTGCTTGACATTTGTTGTGTTTGTTTTGTGTGTTATGGCGACTCCGGAATTTGGTATGTTTTACTCTGTTGTAGCTGTGCCTTTGTGGATTATTTTTATGTATTTTGTATATCGTTTCGGCAAAAAACAGGCGAGCAGGATAGATAAGGCTTAAATCCTTTGCTATAATCTCTCTTAAAATTTAAAAAGGTTGGATTGGTTTGAAAAAATATCTTGTCGGCGGGGCTGTGAGAGATATGCTCCTTGGTCGTGAAAACAAAGATAAAGACTACGTTATCGTGGGTTCTAACGTCAAAGAGATGATATCACTCGGCTTTAACAGTGTGGGAAAATCATTTCCTGTTTTTTTGCACCCTGACGTAGAAGGCGAATATGCGCTCGCGAGAACAGAAAAAAAGAGCGGCAGCAGACATGTTGATTTTGAGTGTTTCACTGAAGATGTGAGTTTGGAAGATGACCTTAAGCGGCGGGACTTGACGATAAACGCCATAGCTTATGATGAGGGAGAGTTCATAGACCCGTTTGGCGGGCAGGACGATATAGAGCGCAAGATACTGCGTCCCGTGTCGTCTGCTTTTAAAGAGGACGCTTTGAGGATACTAAGAGCGGCGAGATTTAGGGCTGAGCTTGGAAGCGAATGGCAGTTTGATGCGAGTTTGCAAGAGTACACGAGCGAGATAAAAGAGGAGTTGAGGTACATCTCCAAAGAGCGTATTTACAAAGAGAGCGAAAAGGCTATGCGGGCTGCGAAACCTTCTATCTTTTTCAACTCTTTGCTTTGCTTGGGCGTTTTGGATATCGTCTTTCCTTGGCTTCACGACCTCACAAAGATAGAACACAACAATGTTTATCATCAAGAGGGGGCGGTGTTCAACCACGTTATGATGGCTCTTGATTTGTGCAAAGATGAAAATGCAAGATGGGCTGTTTTGTTTCACGATGTGGGGAAATATCAGTCATTTTTAGAAGATGGAAATTTTCACAGACATTATGATGAGAAAATCTTAAAAAGCGTTTTCAAAGATATACAAAATACCCTAATTCTCAGGCGTGAAGAGCTTAATATATCAAAGTTTTTCGCCCTTCATCATCATGGTTTGCAAAATGTATTTAAAAATTCTATGAAAGCTTCAAAAATAGCCGCTTTGCTTTGCAAGGTAAGAAAGAAAAAAAAGCTTGAGAGCCTGCTGGAAGCTGCTTTGGCTGACCTTGAGGGCAGGGTGGGCTTGAAAAATGACCTCTTTTTTACAAAAGAGCAGGTTGTACAAATGTGGTTGCTGCTGAAAAATACAAACTACGGTGTAAATCACGAGAGTATGGGCGTAAATCAGATAAGGTCTGCCATAACGCACAAGCAGACCAACATCATCAAAGAGTTCATACAAAGTCTTTGATATATAACTTTATAGCGATTAGCCTTCGTCATTGCAGGGGAGGGCGCACCTCAAAATACGCCCTCTGTGTCATCGTGAGCTTGCAAGCCATGAGTGAAGCGAAGGAATAAGCGGCAAGCGTGACAATCTGTGCTTTTTGCTTCGTTTTTATTCGCCGTAATCGCTGTCGTAGTCTACGTCGTACTCGTCTTTGTCGTAATTATAATCGTCATCATCTTTATATGTATCATCTTCTTCTTCCTGATACTCCTCGCCCTCATCTCCACC
>JAITNC010000001.1 GCA_031290675.1 Campylobacteraceae bacterium
CTTTTGGCTCACGCTCGCTCGCGTGCTTGAGTTGCCCTGCCCTCAAGATAAAAACTCAAAAATCAAGTTTTTGATAGATAACCACATAGCGTTGTGGGACGTGCTACACTCGTGCGAGATAGATGGGGCGAGCGATGAGAGCATCAAAAATCCCACGCCAAACAGTTTCAAGCCGCTGATAAAAAACAGCGAAATATCGGCTATCTTTACGACAGGCAAAAAAGCCACTGAGTTGTTTACTAAACTCTGCGCCGAGGAGGTCGGTATGGAGGCGATTTATCTGCCCTCAACCAGCCCCGCCAACCGAGCCTCCCACAAAAAAGCAAACTTTTTAGAGCAATGGAAAGCGATAAAAAGCTTTTTGGATAAATAGTTTTTTTGGGGGAGGGGGAGTGCTGTATATTTTGTAATGCAAATTACATACAATGCCTCCTCCGTCATTGCGAGCCTGTACTCAGGCGTGGCAATCCATATGATAATGGCACAAAAAATAAATATAATATCAATGTATAGCGATGTATTTAATATTATTTAAGTTATTTTGTGTAAAAAAGTAGAGCTGAGATTGTTACGTCGCTACGCTCCTCACAATGACACAAGGGGGCGTGTGTGGCGGAAAAAGGCATAAGAAGTGGATTGCCACGTTCGCAAGCTCACTCGCAATGACGGGAGTGGGTGTTATTTTGCGTCAGCAAAATACAGCAAACTTGTTTGCTGTTTCTTTCCCCGTTGTAACTGCCAAGCATTGAAGCGTGAAGTCGGAATAAGAGCGAGGACTGTTTGAACGACTGAGTGAGTTCCGCAGCTCCCGACGTAACGCAAATATGCGCAGGGTATCCGAAGGACAGTTACACTAGGGGGAGTTTCTTTGCGTCACTTTCTTTCGGAAAAGAAAGTGGCAAGATAAAAGAGTTGCAAAAAAGAGGAAATAAAACCCACGAGAGCAGAGATCGTCACGCCGCAGTCACAGGCTCACGATGACACACAGGGCGTGTGTGGCGCAAACTCGCAATGACGGAGGAGAGTAAACACAGATTGTGTCAGTTCAACCTCACCCCATCTATCTTTTGCAACTCAGTTGCAAATGCCTCATTTACCTCAAAACCGCACTCTATCTCTTTGAGTGTTTGCGCACCGTGTGTTATCGTGAGTTTGGCTTTTCTGCCGCCTTTGTGCGTGTGCGAGAGCGTCAATATCTTATCCAAAATGCTCGTATCATTTGACAGCTCCACCACTATCTCAAGCGCTCCAAGTTCTATCTCTTTTTTCTCGTAAGTGTCCACAAAGTCGGGTTTTGGTGCAGTGAAAACCTCACTTTCAACATCTTGAAAAATCTCTGTTTCGTCCAAAGCTGCCGCACCACCCAAGCACGAAGCATCATCATACAAACCCTCATCAGTACCATTTAAAGTACCATTTTCGGTACTATTTGAAGTACCGGTAGCTGCGTTTTGGCACTCCTCAACGCTCACAGCGGGCTTTACTTCATCTGCCGCTTCTACTCTTTTGATGTCCGTTCTTTGCTTTTTGGCGTCTTTGATATCCATAATCTTGATGACTTTGAACGATACGCTGCCCTCGTCTTTGATGACCTCGGCGTATATCGCCAAAGGTTCGCTCACATCAAGCTCGCTTAGCATCTGCATACTTTTCTCAAATATCGTAAACTCCAAGTTGCCGCGCAAATCAAGAAGCGTCAAAATGCCAAATTTATTGCCTTTTTTGCTTATTTTGGTCTTTACATCTTCCACTTTGCCGACAAACAGGGCTTTTGAGCCGCTTGCGATATCCTCAAGCTCGTTTGAGAGTGTGTATTTGAGCTTTTTGAGCTGCTCTTTGAACTCATCAAGCGGGTGTCCGGAGATGTAAAATCCGATAGTTTCCTTTTCCAACTCCAAAATAGTCCTCAGCTCGTACTCATCGCTATTTTGTATATTTACACTGACGCTCAACATCTCTTCGCTGTCGCCAAAAAGTGAATTTTCAGCCTGCTTTTTCTGCAAAGAGCCGTCTTGGCTCGCTTTGATGATGAGCGCTATCTGCTCCAAAAGGGCTCGTCTTGAGTAGCCAAAGCAGTCAAATGCACCTGATTTTATGAGGCTTTCTATGACTTTTTTGTTTACCTTTTGCGTGTCTGTGCGGGAGATAAAATCGTTCAAATCTTTGAAGTTTTTCTCAACTCTCTCCTCTATCATCACCTTTATCGCCGCCGCCCCCACGCCTTTTATCGCCCCAAGTCCAAACAGTATACCGTTCTCGTTTTCGGCAGTTTTGACAGGCGTAAATTCTATCTCGCTTTGCGTGATTTGCGGAGGTAAAAGTTTGATGTGAAGCCGCTCAAGCTCCTCTATATACTGCACTATCTTGTCGGTGTTATTTTGCTCGCTTGTTAGAAGCGCTGCCATAAACTCTTGCGGATAATACGCCTTGAGCCACGCCGTCTGAAATGTTATCATAGCGTACGCCGCCGAGTGCGATTTGTTGAAGCCGTACCCTGCGAACTTGACTATCAGGTCAAACAGCTCTTCGGATTTTGCACGATTGTAGCCGTTTTTTTGTGCGCCGTCAGCGAAGTCGTTTTTGAGTTTGTCCATCTCCTCTTTTATCTTTTTACCCATAGCCCTACGCACCAAATCCGCCCCTCCGAGCGAAAATCCGCCGATAGTTTGTACTATCTGCATAACCTGTTCTTGGTATACGATAACGCCGTAAGTTGGCTTGAGTATGGGCTCAAGAGCGTCAAACATATATGTGATTTGCGCCCGCCCGTGCTTTCTCTCTATAAAATCATCAAGCATTCCGCTTTCCATCGGACCCGGACGATAAAGCGCGAGCACGGCTATGACGTCCTCAAAAGTGGTAGGTTGAAGTCTGGAGTTGAGCTGTTGCATACCGTCGGACTCTATCTGGAACAAGCCGACCGTATGGCCGCTCCTGATGAGTTTGTAGACCTCTTTGTCGTCCATGGCTATCTTTGGCCACTCAACGCTTACATCGTGCCTTGTTTTGATGAGTTTGATGGCTTCGTCTATAACCGTCAAGGTTTTTAGTCCCAAAAAGTCAAACTTTATCAAATCCACATCTTCCAAAAATTTCAGCGAATATTGCGTTACGATGTTGGTTTCGCCCGAAGGCTTGTAAAGAGGGGTTTTTTTCCAAAGCTCCTCGTTGCTGATGACGACACCGGCGGCGTGCATACCGGCATTTCTGTTCAACCCCTCAAGCTCAAGTGCGAACTTCCAAACTCTCTGCGCTTGCGGATTTGAGGCTATAAGTTCTCTAAGTCTAGGCTCTTTTTGGAAAGCGCCGGGTTTGTAGTCGCTCTCGCCCTCTTTGCCTTTGCCGTTGAGCGTTATCTCAAGTTCGTTTGGTATGAGTTTTGCCATAGCGTCCGCTTCGGCGTAAGGCACGCCAAGCACTCTCGCGACGTCTCGTATGACACCTCGTGCGAGCAGTTTGCCGAAAGTGATGACTTGAGCGACATTGTATCTGCCGTACTTTTGGACGACATACTCAAATATCTCCTCACGCCTTTTTTGGCAAAAGTCAATATCAATATCGGGCATACTTATACGAGCGGGATTTAGAAACCTTTCAAAAAGCAGGTTGTAAGGCATAGGGTCTATATCGGTGATTTTGAGTGAATATACGACTAAACTTCCCGCCGCCGAACCTCGCCCCGGCCCTACGGGAATGCCTCTGAGCTTCGCTTCTCTGATGAAGTCCCAGACGATGAGCATATAGCCCGGGAATTTCATAGTTTTGATGATGCCTATCTCCTCCTCAAGCCTTGCCCTGTACTCCTCGTGTTTCTCTTGCGGTATGTTTAAAAGCCGCTCCTCAAGCCCAAGCCTGCAGAGATGTTCAAAGACTACTTTGTCGTTTTCAAGTGAGTTTTTCTCTTCCGGAAACGGCAAGCCAAGCCCCCACTCTTTGGCGCACTCTATAGCGAAAAGAAAATTTGGCGGCGTAGGGTCGCCGAGTTTTAACTTGAGGTCGCATTTGTCTACTATCTCTTGCGTGTTTTTGATAGCTTCGGGAATGTCCAAAAAAAGCTCGCTCATCTGCTCAGGCGTTTTGAGGTAAAACTCATGCACAGAGTGGCGCATTCGCTTCGGGTCGTCAAACTCTTTGTTCATCGCTATACACATAAAAGCTTCGTGCGCCTCGGCGTACGCCTGATAAGGGTAGTGCGTGTCGTTTGTGGCTATGATTTTGATGCCGGTTTCTTTAGATAGGCGGATTATCTGGTCGTCTATAAACAGCTGGTCGTTTATACCGTGCCGCATAAGTTCCATATAAAAATCATCGCCAAATATATCTTTGTACTCCAGCGCGACCTCTTTGGCTCTCTCGTAGCCTTTCGCGCCAAACTGCACATTTCGGTCGCTTTTTACATTTAACTGCCAACTCACCTCGCCCTGTAGACAAGCGGACGAGCAGATAAGCCCCTCGCTATGCTCCCTAAGAAGCCTTTTATTGATACGTGGATAGTAGTAAAATCCCTCTATATAACTCATAGATGTCAGGTACATTAGATTTTTATAGCCGACTTCATTTTTGGCGAAAAGGCAGACGTGAAAACGCTGTTTTATGCTCTTGTCGCCAAGCTCATCGCCGTTGTGCAGATAAGCTTCTATGCCGATGAGCGGCTTGATACCCTCTTTGGTCATAGTCTTGTAAAAGTCTATCGCCCCGAACATATTTCCGTGGTCTGTTATGGCGCAGGATTTGACACCCTGAGCTTTGAGTCTTTTGGCTAACTCTTTTATCTTGTTCGCGCCGTCAAGCAGCGAATACTCGGTGTGCAGGTGAAGGTGTGTGAAGTCGCTCATATATAAACTCTTTTGTTTTTCTAAGCGGAGATTGTAACATTTTGGCGCTTGCAGGCGAATAAAATTGTAAATAATTTCAGTTTTTCGCTACAATACGCTCCAAATTAATTAAGAGAGAAAAAACAATCTATGGTTCAAGCAAATAATATCACTATGAGATTTGGCGGTCAGGTTTTGTTTGAGGATATCAGCCTCAAGCTTGACGCAGGGAAGCGTTACGGACTTATCGGCGCAAACGGAGCTGGAAAAAGTACATTTTTGAAGATTTTATCAGGCGAGATAGAGGCAAGCTCGGGCAATGTGTCTATCAGCAGTGCGTTGAAAGTGGGCGTTTTGGAGCAAAATCAGTTCGCTTATGAGGATTTTAGTATCAAAGACGCTGTTTTGTACGGCAATAAGAGATTTTACGAGGCAGTCAAAGAGAAAGAGAAGTTGTACGAGAGCGGCGATTTTTCAGACGATAAGGTAAATAACCGTTTGGCTGATTTGGAGATAATCTGCGCTGAGGAAGACCCGACTTATGAGTACGAAGTGGCGATAGAAAAGGTGCTTGAGGCGTTGGGTTTTGAGGCGTCAAGACACAATGACCTTATGCGTTCTTTGACGAGTGCGGAAAAATTTAAAGTACTTTTGGCGCAGGTGCTGTTCCCAAAACCTGACATTTTATTTTTGGACGAACCTACAAACAACCTTGACATAGACGCCATCTCGTGGCTGGAAGAGCAGCTCAACCGACACGAAGGAACGATAGTCGTCATATCGCACGATAGGCACTTCCTCAACTCCGTCGTTACAAATATTCTTGATGTTGATTTCAAAAAGATACGTGAATTTAGCGGCAATTATGACGATTGGTATATCGCCTCAACGCTTATACAAAAACAAAATGAGATAGAGCGCGATAAAAAGCTCAAGGAAAAAGACGATTTGGAGGGGTTTATCAGGAGATTTTCTGCGAACGCCTCAAAAGCCAAGCAAGCTACAAGCCGCCAAAAACAGCTTGAAAAGCTTGATATCAACGAGCTTCAAGTATCCTCCAGAAGGGATCCGAGCATAGTTTTCAGGAAAAAACGAGATATAGGCAATGAAGTCTTAAACGTCAGTGATTTGTCTTTTTCGTACGGCGCAAAAGAGGTCTTGAAAGGTGTAAGTTTCAAGGTTGAGAAGGGCGACAAGATAGCCCTCATCGGCGCAAACGGTATAGGCAAAAGTACACTTTGCAAACTTTTGATGCAGGAACTTTTTGCGAAAAGCGGGCAGATTTTTTGGGGAGCTACGATAGAGCCGAGTTATTTTGCGCAAGACAGTACCGATATGATAAAAGGCGATATGGAGCTTTTTGAATGGCTGCAGCAGTTTGATGACAAGAAGGATTTGGACGAGATAAGAAAATGCCTTGGGCGTATGCTGTTTTCGGGCGAGGAGCAAAAAAAGAGCGTCAAATCCATAAGCGGCGGCGAGAAACACCGCATGATGTTGTCAAAAATGATGCTTGAGCGGGGCAACTTTTTGATACTGGACGAACCGAACAACCACCTTGACCTTGAGGCTATCATAGCCCTTGGCGAGGCGCTTTACAAATTTGACGGCGTGGTCATCTGCGTTACTCACGATAGAGAGCTGATAGACGCATTTGCCAACCGTATCATCAAGATAAAAGACGACGGCAGTATAGAGGACTTCAAGGGGGACTATGAGAGTTATAGGGGGTAATTGAAGAGCCGTCTTTTGCATATTTTACGGAGATTTTACGGCAGGGCGTTGCCCATTGTAAAATCTCCTAAGCTAATCTTTTATGTTTTCTTGCACGCTCTTTTGCGTCAATACTTCGTTATTCGTTCGCCAGCGTCGTCACATACCAGTTCGTATTATTCCTAGCAGGCTCACTCCCTGCCTCGTCTTGACGCAAAATATCTGTGCCATAAATACATAAATTTGCTATGCTCTAAACCCTTCTCCGTCATTGCGAGCCTGTAATCAGGCGTGGGCAATCCACTCTTATTGTCCATTTGCGCCACACACGCCCATTGTGTCATTGTGAGGAACGAAGTGACGTAACAATCTCAGCTCTACTTTTTTTACACAAAATCACTTAAAAAATATGAAATACATCACTACTTATTTGTATAATATTTATTTTTTGTGCTATTATCATATGGATTGCCACGCCTGAATACAGGCTCGCAATGACGGGGTTTATTCTACGCCTATTATCCTATCGCCAAATTTCACCTTATCGCCCTGCTTGGCAAGTGCTTTGAAAGCCTCTTTTTCGCCCAAAAATACTATCGTTGAGCCCATCTCAAAAAAGCCCAACTCCTCGCCTTGCTTGATATATATATCTTTATAAGTATATAGATTGTTGAAGCTACTTTTGACATTTGTGCATATGCGCTTGTCAAAATGAAACTTCATTTTGCCGACATTGAGCGCACCTACAAATACAAGGTAAAATCGTGCGCCTTTGCTACTCTCGCACTCCAAAACAACCCTTTCATTTTGCGCAAAAAGTTCGGCTTTTTTGTTGAGCCATTTGAGGTTCACGGGGTACAATCTGCCCGTTATGTGCGTGGCTTTGAGGATTTTCATATCGCACGGGGAGTGATACCTGTGATAGTCGGCGGGGGAGAGATAAAAGTTCATAAAAATCCCGCCCTCCAGCCTCGCCCTCTCACGCCCAAGCGTAAAGTCCCCGAGCAGCGTGTTTATGGAATACGAAAAGCCTTTTATCTGCAACGCTTTGAACTCATCTATCAGCCCCGCTTCGCTTATCCACGAGTCGCACGGCGATAAAAGAACGCTTTCATCTTCCGCTATATCTCTTGCTATCTTAAAACTTCTCGTGAAAAGCTCGTTTAGGCTTTTGTAGCGGTTTGGGGCGTCAAACTCGCTCATATCAAGCTTTAGCCATTTGACATATTTTCGGTTGATAAAACCCTGTATTGGGGCGGGAAAGCGGGTACACGCCAAAGAGCCGAAAATCCTTGAGCAGACATTTGATATATGCGACATTTTATCCCTTTAGCGTTAGTTTTACGACTTCGGAAGGGGCTAAAATCCTAAGAGGAGGCCCCCAATACCCTGCCCCCGAGCTGACAAAAACCTGCGTTTTATCGCTGTGCTTGTACAGTCCGTAAAGATACGGCTGGTCTATCAACACAAAAAGTCCAAACGGAAATATCTGCCCGCCGTGCGTGTGTCCGCTGATGACAAGGTCTACATTGTCATTTTCGGTTATCTGCTCAACTACTTTTGGCTGATGAGAGAGCAAAATGGTCGGCAAATCGTTGTTTCTTGTCGCCAAAGCTTTCGCCAAATCAGGCTTGAAATAGCCGTATCTGTCGCCCCTGAGGTCATAAATACCTGCTAGATTTATCCTGCCGTCCACCACTACGCTCTCGTTTTCCAACACTACGATGCCGAAACTTTTGACAAGGTCTATTATCTCCTGCACGTTGCCGTTGAAATACTCGTGATTTCCCAGCACATAATAAACGCCAAAACGGCTTTTTAACTCTCTCAGCGGCTCAAGTTTTGCCTTTGCCGCTTCGGGCGACAAGTCCACAAGGTCGCCCGTGATGACTACGATGTCGGCGTCAAGCTCGTTTGTGATATCTACGACCTCGCTCATAAACTCATACCCCAAAACTTTCCCGATATGTGCATCTGTTATCTGGGCTATGGAGATGGGCGATGAAAGTGCGCTTACCTTCACATCAACGACTCTTTTGATAGGCTTGCTGAAACCGCCTATGAAGCCTTTGAGTATCCACGAAAAAGCCGCTATAAGTATAGTGATATCAAGTATGTATTTCAGTGCTTGCCTTCTTGAGGCGTTGAAAGGTATGACAAAAAGCGGCACTCTTAGCAAAAAGTACAAAAATGAGAAGGAGAAGAGCAAAAACGACACGCCGACGAGCGAGGCTGTGGCTTGCAGCCAAAAGATATTTGCGCTTTCACGTCTAAAAGAGAGCAGATAGTACGCTTCCAAAACGGTTATAATGACAAGTAAAATGGCTATCGGTATTCGCCACCGCTTTAGAAATTCTATGCGGTAAAACAGACAGACAAAAGAGAAAATATTTAGGCAGAACATAACCACGCTCGCCAAAATGCTGAAACCTATCAAAATAAACCTTTAAAAAAGTATTAAGATAAAGATTGTACTAAAGGAGTGCTAAATACAATTTAAAATTAAGCCATAATGGCGAAAATTTTAAAGGATTTGTATAAAGACACCTTTGGCGTGGTTGGAAAACGAACTGCCTTTGTGGGTAAAAGAGGCTTTGATAAGCGAAACAAACGCGCAAATCCTGCTAAAGCGGTACAAAAGTGAAAAATCCTCCAACACGCCGCTTATCGCCCTTGTGATTTTCGGCTCGCTGCTCATCGGGCTTGGCGTCATATCTATATTTGCTTACAATTGGCAGGAGCTTGGGCTACACGCCAAAACTTTCATCGCCATAGCTATTTTGGTGCTCGCACAAGGCGGGGCTTTTTGGGTCAAACGCCACAAAAGCGACAGTCTTGGAGCGTGCGAGGGTATAAGCCTGTTTTGGTTTTTGGCGTTTGGAGGCTCGCTCGCTATCATCGCCCAAAGTTACAATCCAGGCGGCAGTCTCGTGAACTTTTTGCAAGTTTGGGCTTTGTTGTCGCTGCCGCTGATGTACCTTTTCAACTCAAGAAGTGTCGCTCTTTTGCTGTTTGTTATGATAATGGCTTTGGTAAATATATATGGCAGGTCTATCTTTGGCATATCTACTTATGGTGAAAATTCGGAGGTTTTGCATTGGACACTTTTGCTGCTTTGGCTGCCATTTTATATCTTACATCTTAAAAACAACCTTCTGTCCGCCTCAAGCGTTCTGCTGAACTTCGCTTTTATAACAGGAGCGTTTATAACTTTTCAATTTTATATCGTGGGGGAAAATATAAATCCTTCCGAATGGTCGCTTTTTTGTGCCTTCTTTTGGCTTTTAGGAGTGCTTTTGTATGATGAGAGCGAGAAATTTTACAGGCGGGTTTTTGAGATTTTGTCAAAAATACCTATTTTTATCATGCTTATTGTATTTTGCAAATACGATGATTTTTGGCGTGATAGCCATTTTTATATATTTAGCACTACTTGGACTTATACTCTGCTTGTGCCATTTTTCGCCCTTTTTATACCATTTTGTATGTTTAGACGAGATAGATTTTACGAGCTTCTTATCCCACTCACGCCCATTTTGTTTTACATGTATATCAATTCTCTATTGCTAAATATAGCTCTTGTGTTGGGCGCTGTGGCGATGATAGCAGGAGGAGCCAAAAAAGCCAGTCTCGCTCTGGCAAATCAGGGTCTTGTGCTTATATCGTTCCTCATAGCGATACACTTTTTTGACTCTGACTTGGGATTTTTGCTCAAAGGTGTGAGTTTTATATTCATAGGCTTTGGCTTTTTGGGTTTAAACCTTGTGATGAAAAGATACATAAAGGATGAGAAATGAGAAAGCTTAAAAGATTTTTTTACCCCGCTTTTTTCGCGCTTGTTGTCATTCAAATCGCTGCCCTTTTGTACCAAATCATAAATTATGAAAGGATTTTGCATTTTGGAGATGTATTGACTTTGGAGGTTGTACCCAAAGACCCGTACGACGCTTTTCGCGGCAGATATGTAACGCTAGGCTTTAAAGATGACAGTATAAAAACAGATAAATATTTTGATGAGAGCGGAAGTTATTATTACAATAAGGATTTTTTTATTACATTTGACAATAGCGGCAAGTTTAGTGTAGCCGATGATGTTTTTGATGAAAAGCCCAAAACCGATAAGCCATACTGGAAAGTAAAAGGCTATGCTTTAGAGAGCGCACAAGCTTGGGAAGAGGAAGAAAATACCATAAATATGGTTCATTTTGAGTATCCGTTTGATAGATTTTATATGCAGGAAAATTTAGCCAAATATGTGGATGGTTACGGCTGGGGATTTTGGGGTGAATACGAAGCGTATGCCAAAGTCAGAGTCAAAAATGGCAAAGGCGTGATAGAAGATGTGTTTGTGGAAGATATGCCTATCGGTGATTTTGTGAAAAACAGTCAGCATAAAATAGACTATTAACTTGAAAAAAATCTAAGGGAGTTTCCTCCCTTAGAAAAATAAGCGGAAGTTATTTTGGATTTCCAAAATAAGAGGATACACTGTCGTCGTAATCTCTCAATTTCTCATCTAAAATGCCCTTCTCTTTAGCTCTTTTTATCCACTCTTTCTCAAGTGTATTTTTGAAAGCTTGCTTGTCGGCTATGAGTTTAGCCATATCCCACCCCGCAAGTTTTTGAGCATTCTCTTTTGTAGAGAAATCAGGAGCCGCATAGTTCATCACTCCATGTTTTGCAAGCACTGAAACAAGGGATAGTCTAGCCTGTTGAGCGTATTCGTTAGCTTTGGCTAAGATGTAGAGCGTTTCATCAGGAGCGTGGAAAAAACCGCCGTGGCTTGCTACCGCGAAGTCCCACTGCCATTGCCCTTGTCTTATGAGATTTAGCACGCCTTTCATCTCCTCAAGCTCCGCGCCAACTTCCCAAGCTTTGCCCGCTTCAAGGTGAGCTTTCGCCAAGTTATCAACTGCCAGCGCAAACAACAACTCTTTTCGGTCATATTTCTCTTTGACGATGGATTTTAGTTTGGCTTCGCTCTCTCTGTGGCACGTCATACAACTTCTGTCCATAGTCTCCAAAGGATTTCCGACTTTGTGGTCTGAGTATTTGACCGAACCCTCTTGCGTATAAGGCATATGGCAGTCAGCGCAGGAGATGCCTTTTTTGCCGTGAATGCCCGTAGTGTGCAGCTCATAATCAGGGTGTTGAGCCTTTACGATAGGAGTTTTTGAGATTTTATTTACAAAATCAGCAAATGGCTTGCCGTCAGGGAAATTTGCCCCATTATCGTAATATTTCATCATATCGTCTGATCTTAAGCCCTCTTTCCAAGGAAGGGTCACAAACATAGCGGTTTTATTGTCGCCGTAAGCAGTCGGTCTGAAGTAGTATTCGGAGTGGCATTGAGCGCAAACCAAGTCCCTTTTTACCTGATGAGTAGAGTCTTTGAACTCTGCCAAGCCAGCATCTTTTAAGCCCCTGTCAAGGTAAGGTCTGCCGTTTTTCAAGGCCGCTGTTTTAGCGTCGTGGCAGTCATAACAACCGATAGGATTTACTATCTCGCTGCCCCATTTGTTCCATTTGCCTGTGAAAAATTCATTTTCGCCCTTCTCTTCTATCAACCTCACGACATCAGGCGATTTGCACGTCCAACAGGCGGTTGGAAGCGGACTGTCAACAGCAGGCTCTTCACTCGGAGCGGCGACACGAAGCGTGTTTACATTGTCCTGCACAGCATAATAATGCCCGCGCGGAGCGTTATAGTCTTTAGAAAACGGATACCCAGCCCATACTATCGCAAGTTGAGGCCATTTTTTGACCATATCTCTAAGCTCTTGGTCTTTTTTTGTACTCTTCCAAGAATCGTGCTCTCTAGGATAATATAATTGCCACTCGGAACTCTGCGCAGGTTTCTCTATAACCGCATTTGGAGAGTTCAACTCTTTTCTCTCGTTCTCTTTCGCATTGATGTCGTTAGCCAAAAGCCCCAACACAACGATAGCGACAATAGAACCTACCAACAACAGTGTGTATTTTTTCATTTTTGTTCCCTATTTCACATATCTAACGCCAAGATTGTCAGGCGTAGTAGCCAAGCCTCTGACTTTTCCGTGAGGCACTTCTTTATGACACTCCCAGCAGCGTCTTCCTGTCTTTACACTCTCATCGTCGTAGCGGTGATTTACATCGCTGTTGAGTGCCATAACCGATGTCAAGCTAGCGTGGCACGAGATGCAATTATCCTGCACACGTTTAGCTCCGTCGTCGCTTATGACGATAGCGTTTTTGTAAGTCTTAAATGTAAACGCCATAGCGTGGTTAAGTCCGTCCCTCGCCTTAGCTACATACTTACCAACGCCCTCGTGCGGTAGATGACAGTCTGCACAGGTGGCTGCTTTGGCATGCGAACTGTGCTGCCACGTAGCGTACTGCGTATTCATCACGTGGCAGTTGATACAGGCGCCCGGCTCGCTCGTAAGGTATGAAGTCGCTTTTGAGATGTTGAGCACGTAGATAAAAAATCCAACAGCTACAACAAACACAAACAACGAAATCGCCACAAGCACTTTGTTTGTTTTCACTCTTCCCCCTTGTTTAGGAATTTTTAAACATTTTATTTTATTTCATTTGTGACATTTTTGCATTGACTTGTATCAAAAAGTTGCTATTTGGCGTGCATGCTATTGATTACTGCAAAAATAATGCTAAAATATAATTAGCGATTTTTTTTAACAAAGGTGAAAAGTCAAAAAACTATGAAAAAACACAAATTTTATCCTGATGCTAAATGCGAAAACACCGAAGAGGCACTGAGTGAACGCGGCAAGATAAGATACAAAAAGCTACTTTGCGCCGCTACGGAAGTTTTTTTGGAAAAGGGCTTCAGAAAAACAAATATGAACGAGATAGTCAAGCGCGGCGGCGGCTCTCTCGCTACGGCATATAAATTTTTCGGTAGTAAAGAGGAGCTTTTTTTTGAGATACTCTCCCAAAACGCCGAAAATCTTTTTGAAGATATCAAACGCTCAAACATCTCATACGAAGGCAAGTTTGAGACATTTTTGTACGATATAGGCAAAAGATTTACGACTATGCTTCACGATGAGAGAACGTATGTTTTTCACAGACTTATCGTACACGAAGGACACAAAAACAACGCTCATCTTGGTAAGATTTTTTTTGAAAGTGCTTGGAAACGCACCTCGCAGATATTGACTGAGTACTTTGAGAGAGAGAAAGCCAAAGGCAACATAGATGTGGAGGACACCACTTTGGCGGCATATCAGTTTTTTCAAGTCGTGAAAGAGCCTTATTTTTTTGCGAAAGTCTTGGGGCTTGACGTGGATGACCCCGTGTTTGACCCCGACAAGGCTCTCAGGCAGACAGTAAAAATCTTTTCTAAAGGAATGTTAAAAAGTTAAACTGTTTTTTGTACGAGTTTTTATGATAGATAGGTGATATTTTTGTTACTAAAGCCCCTATTTTATCTTGACTTTTAATAAAATTTAGATAGAATACCCTTTCAAAAAATGTAATACAAATTACAGTAATCAATCTTAAAACATATTGGAGTAAACACACGATGCGATTGGACAATCATTTATTGCTTAAATACGGAGCGGCTATACTTATATCCTCACTTCTTATGACAAGTTGTTCTAAAAATGACGCAGGAAATCAGGCGGGGCAACAGATGCCACCACTTCCGGTAAATATCCACAAGGTTCAAAAAAGGGATATTCCGATAACTTTAGAGTACCCTGCTAGAATCAAAAGCGTACAACAGGTTCAAGTTGTAGCGAGAGTTCCGGGCACTTTGGAAAAGAAGTTTTTCAAAGAGGGTTCTTTCGTGAGCGAAGGCACGCTTCTTTATCAGATAGACCCTTCCAGATATGAGGCTGTTTACGAACTCGCCCTTGCACAGCTCAACATAGCCGAAGCTACAGCAAAAGAGGCTGAGCGAAATTGGCAGCGAGTGGAAAAACTATACGAGCAAAACGCTCTAAGCCAAAGAGAATACGACATCGCTCTCAGCGCTTACGAAACGACACAAGCGCAGGTCAAAGCTGCTGAAGCTGCCGTGAAAAACGCTAAGGTTGATTTGGATTATACACAGATAAAAGCCACAGCGAGCGGCAGTATAGGTCAAAATCTGCAAGATATCGGCAGTTACGTCGGCACAGCGGCTACAAACTCCCTTCTTACTATTATCACTCAATCAAATCCTATCTACGCCGAGTTCGCTCTAAGCGATATGGAAGTCTTGAAAAAAAGATATACACTTTCTCACGGAAGCTGGCAAAATATCACAGCGGCGAAACTACCCGTCAAAATAGTAACTCCCGCAGGCGATGCGTATGAGCAGCTTGGAGTATTTGACTTTTTGGACAACTTGGTAGACCCGCAGACAGCTACGATAAAAGCGAGAGCTACATTTGACAACAAAGAGGGGATTTTAATTCCGGGACTGTTTGTCAGAGTGGTCATAGAGGGACTTGTACAAAAAGATACTTACGCTATTCCTCAAAAAGCCGTTATGCAAGACCCTTCAGGCAGCTACATATATGTTATGAGAGAGGGCAAAGCAGCAAAACTTCCTATCAAAATAGACAATACTATAAGAAACAGCGAAGTAGTCGTACTTGACGGACTAAAAGGCGATGAGGAGATCATACTTGACAACCTCACGAAAATAAGACCGGGCTCACCTGTAATGAGCGCAGAAGATTTCGGCAAAATGATGGCGGCAAGAGCTGCCAACACGTCTAAAGGGCAAGAATAATGTTTTCTAAATTTTTTATCTATAGACCCATCTTTGCGGCTGTCTTATCCATAGTCATACTGATAGCGGGTATCGTATCCATAGAGAGTTTGCCTGTGGAAGAGTACCCGCGAGTTACTCCTCCTCAAGTTTCTGTTTTCGCTACATATGTAGGCGCAAACGCTGTAACTATCGCCAATACTGTAGCCGCACCGTTGGAGCAGGCTATAAACGGCGTCGATGATATGATATATATGACTTCTACGGCCTCATCAAGCGGTATGTTGTCATTAAATATATTTTTCAAAATCGGCGTAAATCCAGACCAAGCTACTATCAACGTAAACAACCGTGTTCAGCAAGCTTTAGCCATACTTCCGGCGGAAGTTCAAGCCAGAGGTGTCACGGTCGTCAAGCGTTCTTCTACCATCTTGCAGCTTATAGCTTTGCGTGCTGAAAATAACGCTTATGATGTTGGATACATGGCAAACTACGCTCTTATCAACGTTATAGATGAACTAAAGCGTGTAAATGGTGTCGGAGATGCGGCGCTGTTTAGCAGACAAAACTACTCTATTCGTATCTGGACAAAACCTGATATGTTAGCCAAATACGCCCTCTCTTCAAATGATATCCTGAACGCTATCAGAGAGCAAAACAGCCAGTTCGCACCGGGTAAATTTAACCAATCCCCAAGCGGCGGCAACGAAGCTTTTACATACTCTATCACGACCAATGGACGCTTTACAAATGTAGGTGAGTTTGAAAATATCATTTTGCGCACAAATTCGGACGGCTCAACGCTGCGCCTCAAAGATGTATCAACTGTTGAGCTTGGCATAGAAGCGTACGATGTTGAGGGCAGAATAAACGGAGAAGACGCAGTCGCTATCGGTGTATTTTTACAATCAGGCGCAAATGCCCTTGAAACAGCGAAAGCGGTAAAAGAAACTCTTGAGCGGCTTGAGAAAAATTTCCCTGAAAACCTCAAATATATGATACCTTACGATACTACTGATTTTATACAGATATCTGTTGATGAAGTTGTTCAAACATTTATAGAGGCTATTTTGCTGGTTATGCTTATCGTTTATATGTTTTTGGGTAACCTGAGAGCCACCATCATACCGATGCTTGCCGTTCCTGTATCTATCGTAGGCACATTTGCGGGTATGTATGCTATGGGCTTCTCTATCAACCTTTTGACGCTTTTCGGTTTGATCCTCGCTATCGGTATAGTCGTGGACGACGCCATCATCGTTGTGGAAAACATAGAAAGAATCTTGCGCTCAAATCCGGCTATGTCCGTCAGGGACGCCGCTGTCAAGGCTATGCAAGAGGTTACAGGTCCTGTCGTGGCTATCGTTTTGATACTTTGTGCGGTTTTTATACCCGTATCATTTATGGGCGGCTTTACAGGACAAATGTACAAGCAGTTCGCTATCACGATAGTCATTTCAGTCGTTATCTCAGGTATGGTCGCGCTTACGCTTACGCCGGCTCTTTGTTCCGTATTTTTGAGCAAAAAAGAGCCTAAACCGTTTTGGATAGTGAGAAAATTCAACGAGTTTTTTGACTTCTCTACAAATATATTTACAGGCGGTGTAAAACTTATCTTAAGATACGGCATCGTCGCTATACTTATCTTCTTTGTTCTTATGGGTACGACATACAGCTTGTTCCAAAAAGTGCCTACAGAGTTGGTACCGCTTGAAGATAAAGGCGTAGTGTTAGCCGCTGTTATGCTGCCCCCAGCCGCATCGTTAGACCGCACGAAAGAGGTAGCGGAAAAATTTACGAACATAGTAAAAGCAGATGAAACCACGAAAGATATCACATTTATATCCGGTGTTGACCTCTTAAACAGCTTTTCACTCAGAACAAGCAGCGGTTTATCATTTATAGTGCTCAAAGACTGGGCGGAACGCAAAGGCGCAGACCAATCATCTTTTGCGATAGCAAAGAGATATATGCAAGAGCTAAATATGAAGATTCCCGAAGCTACTGTTATCTCTCTAAACCCGCCTCCTATCATGGGACTTAGTATATCAAGCGGTTTTGAGATGTATATACAAGACAGGACAGGCGGCTCCATAGATGCCTTGAAAGTGTTGGCAGACCAAGTCGTCGCCAAAGCCAAAGAGCGACCGGAACTTTCACCGGCGACTGTACGTACGAGCTTTGACAATACATATCCGCAGTACAAAGTGGAGTTGGATAAAGAGAAAGCCAAAGCTTACGGCGTTTCCGTATCGGAAGCGTTTGCGGCACTGCAGTCAAGTTTTGGGGCTTATTATGTAAATGATTTTGACCTTTACGGCAGGTCATATAAAGTAAACGTACAAGCCGAGCAAAGTTTCAGAGAAAAACCGGAAGATGCAAACAATGTCTTTGTGCGCTCACAAAGCGGCGGACTTGTACCGCTCAGCTCATTGTTAAAATTTGAAAGAATGGTCGGAGTGGATATAGTTGAGAGATACAACGTATTTACCGCCGCTAAAGTTACGGGCGACGCCAATGTCGCTGATGGCTACACGTCCGGAGATGCACTCAGAGCCATAGAAGAGGTAGCCAAAGAGGTACTGCCCGAAGGATACAGCGTAGGTTGGATAGGTTCGTCTTTCCAAGAAAAAGAGATGCAGGGCACAGGTTCAAAAGCATTTTTGTTTGGTATAATATTTATATTTTTAATCCTAGCAGCGCAATACGAAAGATGGCTTATGCCGCTTGCGGTTGTAACTGCTGTACCGTTTGCTGTATTTGGGGCTATTTTAGCGGTTTGGCTGAGAGACATCAGCAACGATATATATTTCCAAATCGGTCTGTTGGTGCTCATAGGATTGGCAGCGAAAAACGCTATATTGATAGTTGAGTTCTCAATGATGGCGCAAGAGCACGGCAAATCTGTTTTTGAAGCCACAATAGAAGCGGCAAAATTACGTTTTAGACCTATCGTTATGACATCTTTGGCTTTCACACTTGGCGTTATACCTTTGGTCATCAGCTCAGGTGCGGGAGCGGCAAGCCGCCACGCGATAGGCACAGGCGTCATAGGCGGTATGATAGCCTCAACAACCATAGCTATCTTTTATGTGCCGCTATTTTATAGCTGGCTTGCGAAACTGAACGCTAAGTTTCTCGCCAAAAAAGCCGCTTATGATGATAAACACAGAAATGGAGAGTAAGATGAGTAAAAATTTCACTTTGATTGTTTGCGCCTTCCTGCTTGGAGGGTGCTCACTATCTCCAAAATTGACAGTTGAGAGCGTAAATGCCACCGATATAAGTGCGTCAGGTTTTAATGTCACTACGGACAATACAACCATATCAAGCGAGTGGTGGAGAGAGTACAACGATGATGTGCTCAACTCACTTGTAAACGAGGCGTTTGCGCACAATAAAGACTTTGAGATAGCTATACTAAATATCTCTTTGGCGCGCGCTTCATTGGCGATAAAAGAGTCCGACAGATATCCAACTCTGAGCGGAAAAGGCGGAGCTTCAAGAACGCAAACAAGCGAAGAGGTTTTATCGTCCGGAGGACAAAGAGCGACATTTAACGACTTCTCGTTGAGTGCTATCTTGACTTATGAGGTTGATTTGTGGGGCAGAGTATCGTCCGCAAACGCTGCGGGAAGGGCAAACCTTCTCTCCTCAAAAGCAAATGCCGACACGCTTAAGCTATCATTGGCGAGCGGCGTTGTAGACAGTTACTTTGTACTTATATCGCTCAAAGAACAGTTGGCTATCGCAAAAGATACCCTAAGAACCAGAGAAGAAACGCTCAAATTGACGAAAATACGCTTTGAGGCCGGAGCTGAACGAGAAAGCACTTTGGCACAGCAAACATCTCTGCTTTCAGCGGCAAAAATCACGAAAAACAGCATAGAACAGCAGATAGCTCTCACGAGCAGCGCACTTGGAATACTTTTAGGGCGAGATGTGGGCGACCTGCTTGTAGATAGAAATGTTACCGTTGCAAAACTGCCAAATGACATAGTAG
>JAITNC010000054.1 GCA_031290675.1 Campylobacteraceae bacterium
GAATTGGCGGCCGGACACCACAATAAATCTTTTGATTTTAACGAGGAGTGCTTGGTAACGGGAGTGGATATTTTTCTACGCTCGGCGTATGAGTTGAATGGGAGATAGTTGATTACGGACTAGTTTGTTAAGCAAATCTTTTACAATTTTTAGCTTGTTATTTCGCACGCTAACATCGTTGCAATTTCGCCGCGCTCGCTCACGTACCTCAGTACGCACCGCTCACGGGCTTCATTTGCGCCTTGTTATCGTGCAAAAAACTGACGCTAAAATCTTGTAAACTTAGCTTTTCCGTCATTGCGAGCCTGTATTCAGGCGTGGCAATCCACTGTATTGACACAAAGGGCGTGTGCGGTGCAAAAAAAGGCGAAAGAGTGGATTGCCACGTTCGCAAGCTCACTCGCAATGACGGAGGAGAATAAACACAGATGCTTCACTTCGCTCACGCATGACAATGGAGAGAAGAGAAACACAGATTGTTACGTCGCTTCGCTCCTCACAATGACACAAAGGGCGTGTGCGGTGCAAAAAAGGCAAAAGGCTGGATTGCCACGCCTGATTACAGGCTCGCAATGACGGTAGTGGAGATTTTCAAAGGCGAATGCCTAAAGTCAAAATCTACGTTTATATACAATTTGGGAAATCATACACCACTTTGCCGCTTTTTATAGTAACAACCGCAGCGCCTCTCAGCTTTTGATTTATCAGCGGGGAGTTTTGTGATTTTGATTTGTTGAACGCTCTATCGTAAACATACTCTTTTTTCGGGTCAATGATAGCGATATCGGCGAGCATTCCTTTTGCGATTTTGCCTTTATTTTTCAGGTTTAAAATCTTCGCAGGATTTGCCGACGTGAGCTCTACCATACGCTCAAGCGTTATCACGCCGTCATTTACAAGCCCCAATGTCAAAGGAATAAGCGTTTGAAGCCCCAAAATACCAAAAGGCGCATTGTCAAATTCAACGAATTTTTCATCATTGTGGTGAGGTGCGTGGTCAGTCGCTATGATGTCTACGAGCCCGCTCGTCAATGCCTCTCTTATGGCATTTACATCTTTGTCGGCTCTGAGCGGCGGGGACATTTTGAAGTAGGTATCATACGTCAAAAGATGTTTATCCGAAAACGTAAAATGGTGGGGCGTTACCTCACACGTGATGTTTATTCCCTCTTCTTTGGCAAACTTGATAAGCTTCAACGACCACTCTGAACTCACGTGAGCCACGTGGATATGGCCTTTTGTCAGTTTTGCCAGCAGCAAATCTCTGGCTATCATAATCTCTTCCTGCTCGCTTGGCATACCTTTCAACCCCAAAGCGGTTGCGGTAGCTCCTTCGTTCATAACTCCGTGTCTGCAAAGACTGCAATCCTCCGAATGGTTTATGACAAATGAGTTGAAATGCTGGGAGTATTCCAACGCTTGGCGCATAACGGCGCTGCTTGATACGGGCAGTCCGTCATCTGAAAACGCGACCGCTCCAGCTTCTATCATATCGCCCATCTCTACTATCTTGTCGCCTTTAAAACTTTGCGAAATCGCCCCGATAGGCAAAAGGTCAATAAGCCCCCGCTCTTTTGATTTTTGTATCATCGCTCTCGTGATGGAGGCGTTGTCGTTTACAGGGTTTGTGTTTGCCATCGGAAGGCACGTGGTAACTCCGCCGGCTACTGCGCACTCGCTGCCGGAATTGATATCATCTTTATACTCTTGTCCCGGGTCTCTAAAATGTACGTGCATATCTATCAGCCCCGGAAATACGAGCTTGCCCTCGGCGTCTATGACCAAGTCTGTCGGCACTTCGTGGTTGATGATGTCTACGATAGTGTCATTTTCAATCAAAACATTTGCTTTTATTTGACCATCGCTATTTACGATAGTTCCGTTTTTAATCAATAATCTCATAGTTATTTCCTACTGTTTCTATAAAGATTTAGTGCGTGGAGAACAGCCATTCTGACCGCAACGCCATTTTCAACCTGATGTAAAATTATAGATACATTTTTGTCGTCTGCGACACTTGAATCAAGCTCAACGCCCCTGTTTATCGGGCCGGGGTGCATAACAAGTACGTTTTTATTTGCGAGTTTCATCTTTGCCGATGTAAGTCCGAAAAACTTTGAGTATTCCCTCACAGAAGGAAAAGCGGGAGTGCCGTCTTGTCTTTCAAGCTGGATACGAAGCATTATCAAAACGTCGCTTCCTTCTATGGCTTCCTGCATGGATTTGCAGATATGGCAGCCAAAAACTTCCACATTTGAGAGCATCATGGGAGGGCCAAAAAGTTTGATATTTATGCCAAGTTTTTGCATCGCCCAGATGTCAGACCTTGCAACTCTGCTGTGAAAAATATCGCCGATGATGGCGACTGTGAGCCCTTCAAGCTTGCCTTTGTGCTCTAAAATAGTAAAAATATCAAGAAGCGCTTGTGTCGGGTGCTCGTTCAAGCCGTCGCCCGCGTTTATGATAGAAGCGTCCGTATTGTTCGCTACAAATTGCGCTGCGCCGGAACAGGAGTGCCTTAGGACAAAAATGTCTGTTTTCATCGCTTCCATATTGTGGATAGTGTCTTGCAGAGTTTCGCCCTTTTTTGAGCTGCTTTGCGAAGCTGTGAAGTTGATAGCGTCAGCCGCCAATCTTTTAGCAGCAATTTCAAAAGAGATTCTTGTTCTTGTAGAGTTTTCGTAAAAGGCGTTAATGACGGTTTTGCCGTGCAAAGCGGAAGATTTTTTGAAGTCGCTGTTATTGAGGGTTTTGAACTCTTTCGCCAACTCAATAAAATACAAAATTTCCTCTTTGGACAAATCCTTCGTGCCAATCAAATCCTTGCGTTTGTATACCATAAGAGCGCCCCCAAAATAAATTGAATAGGATTAAATAGCCAAAACCTTAGCATTTTAACAAAATTTTGCTTAACTATAGTAGTTACAATCTCAATAAGTAGATTTGTCGCCACTTTGGGGTATAATATAAATAGAAGTTAGTTCCGAGTCCAT
>JAITNC010000071.1 GCA_031290675.1 Campylobacteraceae bacterium
CTTTTGGATTTTTGTGATGACAAAGAGGACATAAAAGATATTTTTTACCGCCTGCAAGCGTTATCTTGCAACGATTTGCTCTCTGCTTTCAGGACTTTGAGTCAAAAAGAGACAAAAGAGGGTTCCGAGAAACAGTTGATTGAAAGATTTAACGATTTTACCGCTCTGGCAAATGATATCTCAAGCGGAAATATTGACCCGCAAAAGATAAACGACCTACTTGGGAGTTTAAATCTTTCTATGCTCTCAGGTGCTGTCATCGGCGGACTTGGGGCAGTGCTGACAAAAGAGATGGGCAAAAAAAGAGACGATGAGTAAAATTATTAGAGAAAAAATTTCAAAGGAGAAAAAATGGCATTACCGGTACTTATAGCGGGAATCGCTATCGGGGGATTGGCTGTAGTCGCTTTTAACAATAAAGCCAAAATCGCTAAAGAGGTAAAATCAGGCATCAACAAAGCGAAAGAGTTTGCTAAAGAAGGCTTGGAAAAAACCAGAGAGTTTCAAAGAGGCGTGGAAAAAGAGGTAAAAAGCCGCAAGAGAGGCAAAAGCACTAAGCGAGCTGCGAGAAAACCAAGAGCAACAAAGGTAGAGAAAGATGGCACAGAGGCTTAATACAGGAGCTCCCCGCTCTGTTAGCGGACACTTTATCAGCGGTGCATTGACAGCGGCGGTGTTGAGCGGAAGCATAGTTTATGGCGCAAGCAAGGGGAGTAAAAAAGCAGCTTTGAAAAAAAGCGTGAAAGTCGCTATTCAAAGCGGTACAGCACTCTCAAGCGCTATCGCCGCTACGAACTATATCGGTCAGGGAAGATACGCAAACGCCGCTCTCTCCCTAGCTATTGGGGTTGGCTCTTTGTACTTGATAGAAAAAATATTACCATATAAAGGAAATGAAAATGGGTAAATCAAAAAACAAGAAATTAAATCCGTACATCAAAAACCAGTCAAAAAAAGGTATTTTAAATACAAATTTTGGCTTTACGGGCGGAGATTTTGTAGTCGGAGCGTTGATAGGTGCGACGGTAACTTTTTTACTGACAAATGAAACAGCGAGCAAGGCAGTTTTGAAGGGCTTAGCCAAAGGGACAAATTTCCTGCAAAGCGGTTTTGAAGAGTTGAAAGAGCGTTTTGAGGACGCCAAAGCGGAAGCAGAGAGCGGAAATTAAGCATATCCGATGAGTCAATTTTTATGCCTGCATAAAACCAAAACCAGAAGGCGTTACGAGTGCCCTCTTATCGGCAGAAAAACCGATATAGACGCCCTTACTATTCGCCTTGAAAGCGTAGTCGGCGTAACAAGTGCGAAGGTAAATCCTATAGCCCGCACATTTACGCTCCACTCAAATGGCGATTGGAACGTGGCAAATTTGCAAAAAGAGCTTTCAAAGATAGACTTTGGCTCATTTATCAACTTTGAGCGAGCCAAAAAATGCAAACTCAACACAAACGACTGCGATACATTTGGACTTTGGCGTTCTATAACCGCTCTGGCTTTGACGCCATTGACAAGCGACAATAACACCAAGCTCATCATCTCCGCTCTTGGTTCTATGCCGCTTTTGGCACGAGGCGTTGATGATTTGATAAAGAGCGGACTAACATCAAAAGTGTTGGAAGCTATGGCTGTCGGCGTATCGCTCGCCAGAGCAGACTATACTGCTGCTAACAGCACCAACGTGCTTTTGGAGCTTGGCGAATACATAGAAGAAACGACGGCGCAAAAAAGCGATGAGCTTATCAAAGAGCTTGGCAAACCAAACGTTGATAAAGTTTGGGTTGAGGAGGTCGTTGAGGGCAAAAAAGTCTTAAAACAGACACCTTCGCTCAGCGTAAAAATAGGAGATATAGTCGTAGCCGGAGCAGGCGAAACTATAGCTATAGACGGACACGTCGTAGCCGGTGTCGCCCTCGTCAATCAAGCCTCTATGACGGGAGAGAGCGAACCTGTCAAAAAAGAGCGGGGCGATAGGGTGATGTCCGGCATCACGATAAAAGAGGGGCAGATAAAAATCTGGGCTGAACAAGTGGGCGACAACACGGCTACAGCGAGGATAAAACACTACATCTTAAGCTCGCTTGAGGAGAAATCGTCTATCGGTTTGAAAGCTACAAAATTGGCCGACAAGTTAGTTCCTATCACATTGGGACTATCGGCGTTATCGTATCTCGTAACACAAAATACACAAAATGTCGCTTCGGTATTGCAGGCTGATTACTCTTGCGCTCTCAAGCTTGCCACGCCTGTCGCATTCAAGTCAGCCATAGCGCAAGCGGGCAAAGAGGGCATCTTGATAAAAGGCGCAAAAGTTCTTGAAGCTTTGGCGAGCGCCGATACGTTTGTTTTTGACAAAACAGGCACGCTAACGTATGGCGAACTTGAGGTTATATCCGTTACCTCTTTTGACGAGGATTGGACGAAAGAGGAGATTTTAAATCTCACAGCAAGCACGGAAGAACACTACTTTCACCCTGTCGCTGAAGCGGTCGTGAAAGCCGCCAAGAAGCTCGGTTTTGTCCATATGCACCACGAGGAAGTTGAGTTTATAGCGGCTCACGGCGTCAAAACTACCGTGTCCGGCAAAGAGGTCGTAATAGGAAGCCGCCACTTTTTGGCAGACGATGAAAAGATAAGCTTTGAGGAGCACGAAACCAAGATAGACAAAAGCCTGAAAGAGGGAAAAACCATACTTTATGTAGGCTTTGAGGGCAAACTTTTGGGTATGATAGAGATGTTTGACAAAGTCAGAGAAAACGCCAAAGATGTTATCAAAAAACTAAAAACTATCGGCGTCAAAAAAGTAGTTATGCTGACAGGCGATGTTAGTTCACGAGCGCTTGCGATAAGCGATGAGTTGGGGCTTGACGAAGTCCACGCAAATATGCTGCCGCAGTCAAAAGCCAAAGTCATCAAACAGCTCAAAGAGAGTGGAGCAAAAGTGGTTTTTGTCGGAGATGGTATCAACGACGCACCCGCTCTTATCAGCTCTGACGTTGGCGTGAGTATGTTCAAGGGGGCTGACATCACGAAGGTGAGCGCCGATATAAGCTTGATGAAAGACGACATTGAAGCTTTGGTTGATATAAAGTTGTTAGCTAACAGAGCGATGAGCAGAATACATAAAAATTTCAACACAACAGTAGGCGTAAACAGCGCTATCTTGCTTGGAGCGAGCTTGGGGCTTTTGACACCTGTCATCACAGCCATGCTGCACAACGGCACGACAGTTGGGCTGCTTATAAATTCTATGAAAAAACTAAAATGAGATGAAAATGGTAAAGACCAAACAGACAAAAACAAGCGATTTGCAGACAAAACGAGAGATAGCCAAAATCGGCATGACCGCTTCTTTGGGGATTTTGACGCTGAGTGCGTTTATGCTTAAAAACAAATTTATGAAAAAAGCACACATAGGAGCGGGCGTCGCTCTTATCGGCTTTTCGTATTGGCATCACAC
>JAITNC010000085.1 GCA_031290675.1 Campylobacteraceae bacterium
GCGGCAGATTTATCATCAATACAACAGTCGGATTTTTGGGATTTTTCAATGTGGCGAGCGAAGTGTATGAGATAAAAGAGCATCAAGAGGATTTTGGACAGACGTTGGGTGTTTGGGGAGTTCCTGCAGGTCCGCACATAGTATTGCCGCTACTTGGACCATCAAACCTGAGAGATCTTAGCGGCAGACTTGCTGACAGCCTGTTGGATCCGATAGACTATCAAAGATTAAATATACTTGAAAACAATTGGCAATCGCTCGGAGTTTCCACGTTTAAGGCTTTCAACAGCTTTTCGCAAAGCATGGACGCTTATAAGACTATGAGCAAAGATGCTATAGACCTATATCCGTTTATGAAAAATATGTACGAACAGCGCAGAAGCGCACAAATAAAGGAGTGAAAATGGGATTTAAAAATTTGTTGGCACCTATGCTTATTTGCAGTTTTGCTTTTGGAATCACCGTAAGCGAGATTGACACGACGACCGGCACGAAACTTGAGAAGGTATTGACGATACTTCAGGATAACACTACAAATACCGAAGCTAAATCACAAAAAGTATTTACTATCTTTGATGAGCTTTTTGACTTTGAACAGATGGCTAAAAACTGCCTTGGCAAAGCCCAATGGGATACGCTGAGCGCAGCGCAAAAAGATGAGTTTTTGACCAAGTTTGTGAAACGCCTCAAAGAGTCGTATGCGGACAAACTCAAGCTTTACACCAACCAAAAGATTGAGTTGGAAAAATCCACGCAAACTTCGCCGACAAGGGTACAGCTGCCGATGTTTTTGCTAGGCTCGGACAACAAAAAATATGACGTTTTATATAAATTTTATGATACAAAAAAAGAGAAGGGCTGGCTGATATATGATGTTGATATCTTGGGTGTGAGCATAACGCAAACCTACAGAAGCCAACTTGACGGCGCACTGAAAAGCGGCACATTTGAGGATTTGATACGAAAGATAGACTCTATCAGCTTAGACGAACAGATACAAAAGTAGATTTATGTTTAAAAAATTTTACTCACACTTCATACTTGTCTATCCGTGGCAAGTGTTGGTAGCGCTTTTTGGCGTGGTTTTTTTGCTTGGATTTGGGGCTGTAAAACTTGAGGTGGACGCTTCAGCCGAAACGCTGTTGCTGGAAGATGATGAGGATTTGAAGTATTTTAGAGAGGTTTCTTTAAGATATCCTTCGGGGCTAAATATGCTCATCGTATCGTTCGCCCCAAAAGACGACCTGCTCTCGCCAAACGCCTTTGAGGCGATAGACAAGATATCAAACGACTTCAAAGCCCTTCCGTGGGTTGATTCGGTGATGAGTGTCTTGGATATTCCGCTGCTTGAAAATGGCTCCGGCGACATCAAAGAGCTTGTGAGTGAAGTTACTACACTGCGCTCGCCGAGCGTTGATTTGCCAAAGGCGAGAGAAGAGCTGCTCACAAGCCCTATGTACAGCCAAAATCTCGTAAGCAAAAATCTAACGACCACCGCCATCATCGTTATGATGAAAGATGACCCGATTTATCGCTCGTTTTTGGAAAAACGCAATGACGCAAGAGCCAAAGCGGACGCGCCAAACGCTTCAAAAGCCGATAAAGAGGCACTCTCTTTAGCTGTCGGTGAGTTTAAAAGATACCGTGATGAACTGCGGGAGCGGGAACATCAGGCGATAGACGAAGCCAGAGAGATTTTGCAAAGCAACAGTGAACTTGGAACGCTTTTCTTGGGCGGCGTAAATATGATAGCCGTGGATATGATTACGTTTGTCAAAAGCGACCTTAAATACTTTGGGGCGGCGCTGTTTTTGCTCTTTGCGTTCGCTTTGTGGCTTATATTTAGACAGCGCAGGTGGATAGTCATTCCACTGCTTATTTGTATATTGAGCATCGTATCTACAGCGGGAATATTGGGCGTTTTCGGCTGGGAAGTTACCATCATCTCGTCAAATTTCGTGGCTCTGCAGCTCATCTTGACCATCTCAATAGTCTTGCACCTCACGGTGAGGTATCGTGAACTTGCCGTCAAATACAAACAAGCTACACAAAAAAAACTTGTCTTATTGACTATTTTATCCAAAGCAAACCCTTCATTTTTCGCCGTTTTTACGACTATCATCGGCTTTTTGTCGCTTATGCTCTCGCAGATAAGACCCGTTATAAATTTCGGTTTTATGATGGCGAGCGGTATAACGCTCTCACTTTTGATAGCATTTGTCGCATTTCCTACGATATTGATGATTTTGCCGAAACAGAGCTTGTATGTGAAGTTTGAGAGGGAGTTCGCCTTCTCAGCTTTTTGTGCGAGGATAGTCCACAAGAAGGGCGTGTTTGTCGTCATTGCGGGTGTTTTGTTGGTAACATTTGCCGCTTTTGGCATACTCAAAATAAATGTTGAAAACAGCTTTATATCTTACTTCAAATCCAACACGCAAATCTATCAGGGTATGAAAAACATAGACCAAAATCTCGGCGGCACAACACCGCTTGATGTGATTGTCAATTTTAACAGCGCAAATGCGCTGAGCGAGCAGGGCGAGGAGGCAGATGAGTTTGAAGATGAGTTTGTCCAAAACAAAAATGACCCGAAATACTGGTTCACACCTCAAAAAACGGGGACAGCTTTGCGGCTTCATGATTATTTTGAGAGTTTGGATTATGTCGGCAAAGTCCAATCTTTGGGCACTATGCTGAAAATCGGCAAGCGGCTAAATAATGACAAAGAGCTTGACAGTTTTGAGCTTGCGCTTATCTATACGCAGCTTCCGACGCAGTACAAAGATATCATCTTGACGCCGTTTGTGAACATAGAATATAACGAGCTTCGCTTCACTATGCGGCTCATAGACTCCGACCCGAACTTAAAAAGAAAAGAGCTTTTGGGGAAAATACAAAATGATTTGGGCTCTATCGTAACGCCCGATATCGGCACTT
>JAITNC010000193.1 GCA_031290675.1 Campylobacteraceae bacterium
TATTTGAGGCGAGCGAGATACAGGGAATGACCCCCGCAGCGATAGACGCACTGCATATTTACATAGTGATGTTGGCGAAACAAAGGGCTTGAGGGGAAATGCAACTCAGTTGCAAAAACTGTACAAGAGCCCGATTTGTGCTTGGAAGTGTTCTTAACTTATCTTGCTCTGCACTTCCAAAAACTCCGTTATGCGCTGTTGCAAGAGCCGCCGCTCCTCGCTCAAATCTGCCTTAACAAATCTATTTATATGCGACATATCTA
The DNA here is from genome assembly GCA_031290675.1 of Campylobacteraceae bacterium. Taxonomy (GTDB): domain Bacteria; phylum Campylobacterota; class Campylobacteria; order Campylobacterales; family Campylobacteraceae; genus JAIRKW01. The sequence continues at coordinate 264 of JAITNC010000193.1, forward strand.
TCTTTTTGGCGAGGTTTTTATCAATCTTCACTTTGCGGTTTATATCTCTGACCGCCTCATCATAAGCCGTAGCTGGATTTCTCAAGATAACGGCGATGTACTCTTTGATGATATTTAGAAAAACCTCTCGCCTATGTCTGTCGGCGTAAATCTCTTCGGCGACTTTTTTGAGCGTCGTAAAATCGCACACTTTCGCACTCTCACAGCTCGGAGCTATGATAAGGGCAAACACTTTGGCACGAAACTCCAAAGACCTGTAATGGTACAAAAATATCTCTCTGAACGATGTTAAAAACCAGCTTTTGATACTCATATTGTTCCTTTTTAGTACAAAATTGTGTCAGTTCGGGTTTAGATATACACACATATCATATTTTAAATACAAATTTTTGTAATATGTTCTCTGTCGCAAATATTCTACCAAAAAATATTAAAATAGCAATAAACACATACCATTGATACTTGACATAAGTACCAATATATTGCAGGTCTTTGTGAACTTATGGCGAGTAGAACCGACACAAGAGTTGTATTGAAATGGAAAGCCGACGAAATCATTTCGTAGAAGCGACACAAAAAGCTACCAATATCCAAGAGAGTGAGACATTCATTGCACTTAGGCTTTGCAAAGCCGCAACAAACCAGCTTATTTCCAGATACTCACATCAAGCTTGAGGGTTTTAACGATATATTCCATCTGAACAAACAACAAATTTAAAGCATTGAAACTATTTTCAAGGTATGCTTTACTTGTCAAATCTTTACCCAGTTTTGGCTCTATTGAGCTGCCATAATTTACAAAAATATATATTTTATTTGTCGCGATGCTGATAAACATATCGTGAGGATATGTTTTTTTGATATCAAGCAATCTTTCCATCATAGAGTGTGACAAAATATACATAATATCTACAACATCAACCCCGTAAACCACAAACTCTTTTTCAAACTCAGGATTGTCCAAAGTGATTTGTTCTCCGCTGTCAAACATATCATTGAACCCAAACACAGAATGCAAATCTCTCGGATATATCCTGACAAAACCAAGTATATTTTTTGGGAAATCAGCAGATATTATCAAACCTTTGAAAATTATGCCTCGCTTATCTCCTCTCCGCTTCTCTTTATACAGCGTTATCTCTCCAAAATCTGCTCTAACGCCATTTATCGTTCCAAAAAAGTAAGACCCTAATTCGTATATACCTTCATTGAAAATCATTGAATTTTTCATATTGCGCAGCAATTCATAGTTTTTATCGTGCGAATAGTAGATATTTGGGAATAAAAACCTTGTTATTCTTGTATAGATAATATTTTTAAATTCTTCTTTTATCTCTTGCGATTTATGCTCCCTCAGTGTTATTACTTTTAAAATCACGAGCATTAGCGCCATAGCAACCATAATAGATATATTGACATAAGCACGAAGCAAATAAAACGCAGAAAATGTCAGAAAAACAAGAATTATATTGATATATATGTAAATATTGGCATATTTTCTTTTAAGCTCAACATCTTCGCTTAAAAGCTTTATCTCTTGTTGATAAACTCCCCAAAACTCCTCAAAACTCTTTTTATTCATACAAGCCCGCCCACTTCCGGATATTTACATCAAGTTTTAGCCTATCAACTCTGCCGCTTCCGTTTTTCCGCTCAGTTCGCTTGCCTCATAAAGAGCTCGCTTTTTGTATTTCATAAGGGCGGCTAAAATATTTGTAGGTATCATCTCAAGTGCGTTGTTGTGGTCTGTCACACTTTGGTTGTAGGCTCTGCGCGCCGCACTTATCTGCTCTTCTATCTCGCTTAGCGCGGCTTGCAGTTTTAAGACATTTTCGCTTGATTTTAGCTGCGGATAGTTCTCAACCGCTATCAATATCCCGTTGAGCGGGCTCACGAGCTTGGCATCAAGATGCAGTTTTGTATCCGCTTCGTGAGTTTTTATAGCAAGCGTTCTGAGGCTGCTCACCTCTTTAAATAAAGCCCTCTCATGAGCCATAAAGCCCTGCACAACATCAAAGAGGCTGGGCAGCAAGTCATATCTTTTTTCTAGCAGCACTTCAACGCTTGAAAAGATGTTGTCCACTCTGTTTTTGAGTTTAACCAGATAATTGTATGCCGCAACTATCGTTAAAATCATAATTGCCAAAATCACAACGACGGCGATTGTCATCTCAAGCCTTTAAAAGGTTTTAAACCTTTGACTTTCTCTTTCTCATCGTAGGGTCAAGGTATTTTTTTCTGACACGGATATTTTTCGGCGTTACTTCTACTATCTCGTCGTCTTCTATCCACTCAAGCGCACGCTCAAGATTTAGCCTTCTTGGCGGCACGAGCTTGATAGCATCGTCGCTTCCGGAAGCTCTTACGTTGGTTAGGTTTTTGCCTTTTATCGGATTGACATCAAGGTCGTTTGGACGAGAGTGCTCGCCTATTATCATTCCCACATACACTTTTGTCTGCGGGTCTATAAACAAAATGCCCCTCTCTTGCAAGTTCCACAGCGAGTAGCCGAGCGCAACGCCGTTTTCCATAGAAACAAGCGAACCGTTTGAGCGATGTTCAACGCTGCCGCCGAACGGACGAAAATCCAAAAATGAGTGGTTCATAACGCCCTCGCCTTTTGTATCGGTCAAAAACTGACTTCTAAAACCGATAAGTCCGCGTGCGGGTATCTCAAACTCTACTCTCGTTTGTCCATCTCCCGTAGGATTCATGGCCGTCATCTCAGCTTTGCGTTTGCCGAGCTTTTCTATCACCGTACCCGTGCAGTCATCTGGCGCGTCTATAACTAAATGTTCAAACGGCTCAAGTTTCACGCCGTTTTCCTCTTTGATGATAACTTCAGGTCGTCCGAGCGAGAACTCGTACCCTTCCCTTCTCATATTTTCAGCCAAAATAGTTATCTGAAGCTCGCCTCTGCCTGACACTTTGAACTTGCCCTCGCCGGCGCTCTCGTATCGCATAGCTATGTTTGTTTTGACTTCGCTTTCAAGTCTTTCGGAGATTTTGTTTGAAGTTACAAATTTTCCCTCAAGTCCTGCGAGCGGGCTGTCGTTTACGGCAAAAACCACGCTCAAAGTCGGCTCTTCTATGTGCAAAGGGTCAAGCGGCATAGGATTTAGAGGGTCAACTATACTATCTCCAACATCAAGCGCCTCAAATCCGGCTATAGCGATGATATCTCCCGAACTTGCCTCGTTTATATCAAGCCTCTCAAGACCTTTAAAGCCGATAAGCTTGCTGATACGTCCGTTTATCCTCTCGCCGTCCGCTTTCGCCAACATCACGTTTTGGTTTTTTTTCACGATACCGTTAAACACGCGGGCGATGCCTATCTTGCCGACATAATTGTCATAGTCAAGCGTGAAAACCTGCACTTGTACGGGGTTTTCATCTTTGCCGCTCGGGCTTGGCACGTGCGCTGTTATCACTTCAAAAAGCGGCTCAAAATTTTTATTTTCATCGCTTAGATTTGCTTTAGCGTAACCATCTCTCGCCGCCGAGTAGACGATAGGAAAATCAAGCTGTTCATCATTTGCGTCAAGCGCGACAAACAGGTCAAATATCTCATTTACGACCCTCTCAGGGTCAGCTGCGGGTTTGTCTATCTTGTTGATGACTACTATCGGTTTGAGCCCAAATCCAAGGGCTTTTTTCACAACAAACTTTGTTTGAGGCATAACGCCCTCTTGAGCGTCCACAAGCAGCAAAACTCCGTCTACCATCTTCAACACACGCTCTACCTCGCCGCCAAAATCAGCGTGGCCCGGTGTGTCTATGATGTTTATCTTATAACCTTTATAGTTGATAGATGTGTTTTTTGAGAGGATAGTTATACCCCTCTCCTTTTCAATGTCATTGCTGTCCATCATACGCTCGCTCGTCGCCTGATGCTCGGCAAAAGTGCCGGACTGCTTCAAAAGCTCATCAACCAATGTAGTTTTACCGTGGTCAACGTGAGCAATGACGGCTATATTTCTTATCATACTCAAAATCGTTCTCCTAAAAAATTTAAGGACACATTGTATCCAAAATATACTTATATTTACTATTTTAAATGAATTTTCACACCATTTCAGACGCAAAATGCATAAAATTCCCCGCTTATTTTTGATAATTTTTCACATATTCACATTTGAGGTTGAAAGTTTTTCACATCTGTTTTAGGCTTGGTATATCGGCGTTTTGCGGGTATGGTGAAAAGTTTTTCACAGCTTGTTAGGGGGTAAAATATCTTTTTTTTGCTTTACGAAAAAGTGTGCGATAAAAAATAAATTTTTTTTGATTTTTAGGGCGGAGAAAGTGGGAAATAATACTTTTTTTGGGTATTAGCGCAATGAATATTTTGTATTACATTGTATTACAAAGATGTGGATTGCCACGTCGCTTTGCTCCTCGCAATGACGGGGGAGTGGGTGGAGTATTTCATTTTGCGTCAGCAAAATACAACAAACGAAGTTTGTTGTTAGCCCCGTTGTAACTGCCAAGCATTGAAGCGTGAAGTCGGATAAAGAGCGAGGACTGTCTGAACGACTGAGTGAGTTCCGCAGCTCCCGACGTAACGCGAATATGCGCAGGGTATC
>JAITNC010000236.1 GCA_031290675.1 Campylobacteraceae bacterium
AAAAACACGAAAGTTTTAGCCGTTGAGGCAAGCTCGGGCGATGTGTGGTACAGATTTGCCGATGAGGTTTTGTCAATGCAAGGTTTTGGGGCTAGCGCGCCAAGCGAGAAGCTTTTTGAAAAGTTTGGCTTTAGTGTGGAAAATGTCGTGGCAAGAGCTCAAAAACTGCTGAAAAAGTAGACCTCAGCTTCACAGCCTGCTCGCTAAGAGCTCAAAAATAAGAGCTATGCTCACAGCTGAAGCTATGGTACTCCAAGTGATGATGGACGCCATAGCTTCGCTATCGCCGCCCATTTGACGAGGTAAAAAGTGCTATGATGGCAAAAAGGTCTGCTATAAAAAGATATTGAAAGCCAAAGTATTATAAGCTTTTGTTTTTAGTTTAAAGGACAAAAATGGGTTGGTTTGAGGTCATCATACTTTCAATCGTTCAGGGAATTACCGAGTTTTTACCCGTTTCAAGCTCCGCACATCTTGTTTTAGTACCGCATATTTTCGGCTGGGAAGACCAAGGGTTGGCGTTTGATGTGGCTGTACATCTCGGCACGCTTATCGCTGTTATCATCTATTTTAGAGATGAGATACGCTCGGTTTTTAAAGATTGGGTTATATCGTTGAAAAGGGCTGAGAGATTTGGCGAAAGCACGCTTTTTTGGGGCATCATCGTGGCTACTATTCCCGCTTGCGTTTTTGGGTTTTTCTTTAACGGCTTCATAGAAACACACCTGCGCTCACCGCTTGTGATAGCCTTTACGACTATCATATTTGGCGTTGTGCTGTTTGTGAGCGACAAATTTGTCGGCGGGAAAGACGAGAAAAATATCACTTTATATTTAGCTTTTCTCATAGGTTTGGCGCAAATGCTCGCCCTCATACCCGGCGTGTCAAGGTCAGGCATCACTCTCAGTGCGGCGTTGCTGCTTGGATTTAGCAGAGTTGGTGCGGCGAGGTTCTCATTTTTGCTCTCAATACCTGTCATTTTATTGGCAGGCGGATACGAAGGGCTCAAACTCATTGAGGCAGAGGCGGCGGTTGAGTGGGGCAAATTGGCAGGCGCGGTGGCATTTTCATTTGTCAGCGGATATATCTGTATACACCTGTTTTTGGCAGCTTTGACAAGATTTTCAATAACGCCGTTCGCGGTATATAGACTGCTGCTTGGCGTGGTGCTGTTTTGGTTCTTTTTTTAAATATTTATTAGTACGGTGGACACAAGTGCGATAAAATCCTCCACATAATTTCCTATCTCTTATCAGCCACAAAGGAATTGTGAGATAAAATATATACTTAATTTTTTTGTAAGGGCTTTAAAATGCTGCTTTTTACACCGGGACCTACACCTTCTCCTGAAGCTGTAAGGATTGCTATGGGCGTTCCGACTATACACCACAGGACGCCGGAATTTGAAGAGATTTTCAAAACTGTCAGAGAAAAATTGATAAAAGTTATGGGCATGAGCGAAGTTATTATGCTCTCCTCAAGCGGCACAGGTGCGATGGAAGCGTGCGTTACAAACCTCTGTAAATCTCACGCTTTGACGATAAACTCCGGAAAATTCGGCGAAAGATTTGGCAAGATATGCAAAGCTTTTGATATCCCCTACACAGAGTTGAAATACAGCTGGGATACGCCCGCACCGCTCCAAGACGTCGTCAATGTCATCAAAGCCAACCCAAAGATAGACACTATTTGCATACAGATATGCGAGAGCGCAGGCGGTCTAAGACACGATGTTGAGGGCATAGCCAAAGCCGTAAAAGAGATAAACAGAGATATTTTCGTAATAGCAGACGGCATAACAGCCGTTGGCGTTGAAAAGATAGACACGACAAACATAGACGCACTCATCACGGGAAGCCAAAAAGCTTTTATGCTCCCTCCCGGACTTGCCATGATAGGCCTTAGCGATGGCGCAGTCGCCAAAATAGAAAAAGCGCCAAAAGGGTTTTATTTCAACCTCGCAAGCGAACTGAAAAACCAGAGAAAAAACACCACCGCTTATACAGCTGCCACTACGCTTATCATCGGACTTAAAGCGATGTTGGAGCTGATAGAAAAAGATGGTTTTGACAAATTTTACGCCGACACGAAAAAAAGAGCTCTCGGCGCGAACGCCGCCCTTGAGGCTTTAGGACTTACGATATACCCAAAAACTCCCGCTCTTGCGATGAGTACGGTGTACCACGAGAAGGCAAAAGAGATAAGAAGCATAGCCAAGAAAAAGTACGCCGTAAATATAGCCGGCGGGCAAGATGACTTGAAAGATACACTTTTCCGCATAAACAATATGGGCATCATAGAGCCTTACGAAACGGCGTGGGCGTTAAACGCTGTGGAGCTTGCTCTTGATGAGCTTGGTATCAGGGTTTACGACGGTACCGCCAATAATATTTTTAGCGTGAAAGTTTTTAAGGGGAATTGATTTGATTTACGAACACGAGATTCCAAAGGGCAGCAAGCTCTATTTCGCGCAAAGTGCAAAGCTCAAACGAGAGATAGAAACGTACGCCAGCGAAGTTCTATACGCAGAGGGTTTTGAGGAGATAAGCACGCCGTTTTTCTCTTATCATCAGCACCAAAGCGTAGACGAGAAACAGTTGGTAAGGTTTTCTGACACGAACAATCTCACGCTCTCTCTGCGGGCAGACAGCACGCTTGACGCAGTAAGAATCATCACAAGACGGCTCGGACGCTCCACAAAAGAGAAAAAGTGGTTTTACGTGCAGCCTGTTTTTCGCTACCCGAGCACCGAGATAAACCAGATAGGCGGCGAGTTCATCGGCGGGTCGGATTTGGGGCTTTGCGTAGATGTGATGGGCAGGATATTTGAGCGGTTTCATTTGCGCCCTCTGCTGTTCATAAGCGACGTCAAGATACCAAAACTCATCTCCAAACTGCTCAACGTACCTATAGATATTTTCGCCAACGGGCAGCTTGAGGAGATACTAAATATCAACGAAAAATGGCTCGTCAAGTTGGCTACGATGCAGAGAAAAGACGAGATAGACGAGGTCATCAAACTCTCTCCGCCCGAGATACAGGAGGAGCTTATCAAGTTAAAGTCATTGGCGGAAAGTATCTCATACAAACATATCGTCATAGCACCGCTGTTTTACTCAAAAATGCGCTATTATGACGCTCTGTTTTTCAGCTTTATAGACAAAAACGAGATTTTGGGAAGCGGCGGGGGATATCACTTTGAAAGACAAGAGTCTGTAGGTTTTGGCCTGTACACAGACGCTGTTATTGAAACAATCATAAAAACGGAAGAAGGGAAAAATGAATAAAGCAGATTTAATAGTCGGCGCTCAATGGGGAGATGAAGGCAAAGGTAAAATAGTAGATATGATGGCACAAAATTATGATGTTGTGTGCCGATATCAGGGCGGACACAATGCAGGACATACGATAGTCGTGGACGGCGTGCGATACGCACTTCACCTCATACCCTCAGGCGTGCTGAACCCAAAAGCCATCAACATCATCGGAAACGGCGTGGTCGTCAGTCCGCAGTCTTTGATAAACGAGATGAAGCAGTTCAAAAATATAAACAAAAGACTTTTTGTGAGCGACAAAGCTCATATGATACTTGATTTTCACTCACAGATAGACCTCGCACGTGAAAAACTTCGCGGCAAAAACGCTATCGGCACGACAGGCAAAGGCATAGGGCCTGCGTATGCGGGCAAGATAGAGCGTGTCGGATACCAGCTCGGAAAGCTTAGAAATATACCACGACTTGTAGATAGCCTCATGGAGTATTTCAGGGTCAATGCTATCATTTTTGATGCACTTGGCGTTAAACCTGCCTCAAGAGAGGAGCTTACAGCCGAATTTGAAGGCTACGCAAAAGAGTTGCTGCCTTACATCACAAGCACGACCGAGCTTGTCTGGAAGTATCTGGACGAGGGCAAAAAGATACTGCTTGAAGGCGCACAAGGCACACTTTTGGACATAGACCACGGAACATACCCGTTTGTTACAAGCTCAAATACCGTTTCAGCCAGCGCTTGCACAGGACTTGGACTCAACCCCAAAGATATCGGCAAAGTAACGGGCATCGTGAAAGCCTACTGCACGAGAGTCGGCAACGGGCCTTTCCCTACGGAGGATTTCGGCGAAGCGGGCAATATCTTGCGAGAGAGAGGACACGAGTTCGGCACGACGACAGGCAGGGCAAGACGCTGCGGTTGGTTTGACGCTGTGGCGTGTAGATTTGCCAGCCGCCTCAACGGACTTGACCAGATAGCGTTGATGAAGCTTGATGTTTTAGACGGCTTCAAAAAAGTCAAAATCTGCACATCATACGAAAGGGACGGCAAGCACTATGCTGAATTTCCTGAAAATCTTGACGATATCAAACCGATATACGAAGAGATGGACGGCTGGGAAAGCGTACAGGGCGTGCGTTCTTACGACAAACTCCCCGATAACGCCAAGAAATATATCAAGAGGATTGAAGAGATAACCAAAACCAAAGTCGGCATCATCTCAACGGGTGCTGAAAGACTTGACACGATAGTTTTGTAAGACGATGGCGGTATGGCTGAGGTTGTACCGCCAAAATTATTTTTCCCTCTCTGCCAAATACAATCGTTTGAGTTTTTTATAATTTAAAATTTCCTTTTTTGAAAACAGGATTTGTAGTACAAATAGCATCTCTCTTTCCAGCAAATTTTCCGCACGAGCCTTTATTGTATGCACTTCTGTTTGGATAAAAAGCCACTCTTTGTTAAAGTTCTTGTCTGTCATATCCCCCTCCGAAATTGTTTTTTGAAATACTAAAGACTGTGGCTATCACATTATTTATCGCTACTGACATTTGAAAATCTGAAAGAGCGTCCCTGTTGTTTAGCCTCTCTTATAACATTATTTGCTCTCAAGCAGTTTTGGCTGAAATTTTTTACTACTAAACGGTTAAACTCTGCATACTTGGTGCAAAGTTTTTGAAGATTTTCCGCCTCATCAAGGTGTTTTTCCAAGTATTTCCGTTCAATTTTTTCATCAACATATTTTTTTACATCTTTTGGTGGATTTTCGGCAAAATCCAGCACTTTTGCCAAATTTTTCTCTTCAGGGGTTCTATTGTCCGAACAACCACTACTAATAAATACTACAATTGTAGCTGCCAAAATTAATAAAACACTCTTTTTCATATACCACTTCCTCCATCGCTAAATGCTTTTTTAGATTGTAGTGTTATGGAAATAAATTGACGCTTAAAAGATTACCTTCGTTAGTAAAATATAGAAGTAATTTTTATATTATACCCACTACGAGCCCCTCATATGTATGTCATCGTGAGCCGAAGCCACCCCTACCGTCATTGCGAGCCTGTATTCAGGCGTGGCAATCCATCTTTCTTTTGTCATACAATGTAATACAAAATTGCACAA
>JAITNC010000119.1 GCA_031290675.1 Campylobacteraceae bacterium
ACATCCAGCCTTTTTTCTTAAATATCCAAATAGGTGTTACAGATGAGAGTATCATCAAGAAAACAGCCACCAAATAGCCGTACTTCCAATGAAGTTCCGGCATCAAATCAAAGTTCATACCATATATGCTCGCTATCAAAGTCGGCGGCAGAAAGATGACATTGACTATCGTAAATATCTTGATAACTTTGTTTTGCTCAATAGACAAAGTGCCTAAAAATATATTTTGCAGGTAGTCCAGCCGCTCAAAATTGAACTCTGTATGCTCTATGAGCGAGCGAACGTCTTTGAGCATTATCGTTATCTCTTTTTTCAGAACTTCGGGAAATTTTGATGACTTGAGCAAGGAAGTAAGTATCCTCTGCTTGTCCGTGACGTTTTCCCTTATTTTCATATTTAAGTCTTCAAAAACGGAGATTTTTTCCAACATCTCTTCGTCTTCATTGACATAATCAGCGAAAACCTGCCGTCTGACTTTTGTGATCTCACGTGCGAGAACTTCTATCGTGTCGGCGTCGGCGTCAATTCTGATGTCTATGATTTTCGTGAAAATATCAAAACCGTCTTTTAGGTCTTTGTGTGAAACAAACAACTTGTTTGTGAAATCATCAAAGCTCTTGAGGATTTTGTATCGCACAGATATCAAAAGTTTGTCTTGGAGCATAAAAGAAACTGTTTCGTTGTAGGGGTTTTCGTCATTGTTTACGAGAAAGTAGCTGTTTATCTCTATCCGCTCGCCCTCTTCCCAATAACGTGAGCTTATCTCTATCTCCTCGCTCTCTTGTTTCGTAGGAAATTTCATATTGAACAGCTTTTCTACCGCCCGTATCTCGCTTATGGTCGGTGTCAGCATATCTATCCAGATAATATTTTGAAGCCTTACATCGTTTTTTAGCGCACCGATATCGCTTACAGACTCCAATCGGTTGCCGTCTTTTAGATAATATCTTATCATATCAAGCTCCTAAACTTTATGCAAGGCGCAATTATAGTGCTTTTATGCTAAAACTTTGCTACGCTTCGCACCGAAAATCAAAATGGCAGAGGCTATGAGCGATGAACACATTATGACACACATCAGCGCAAACAGCGTTCCGTCGTTGAACAGCCCTACCAAAACTCCCGCCAACGCACCGACGCTATACTGCAAGACGCCTATTATCGCATTTGCCGAGCCGCTTATATTTGGAAAATAGTCCAATATGAGCGAGAGAGCATTACCAAAAATAAACCCGAGCATTCCGATAAACAGCGAGATGAGCGGTGCAAGAATGTAAGGATTTGTACTGTCGCGCAGCAAAAACAAGACGATGCCGATGAGAGCCTGCGCGCTCACGCCACACTTCAAAATCTTAAGCGGAGATATAGAGCGCACCAAGCGCATATTTATACGGGAGGTGAGCATCAGCGTTATGATATTCATAGAAAAGCAAAGTATAAACATCAGTTTTGAAAGCCCCAGATACTTCTCGTACATCACAGACGAAAATGTCAGCAAAGCGTACATACCCGAGCTTGAGATGACAAGAGCCGTTATCATCAACATAGGTTTTGGGGTCGTCAAAATCTCCAAGTAGTTTTTGATAGGGGTTATCTTTGTCTTTTCGCTTTTGGGCGGGATTTTGACATTTTGCTTGTAAAAATACAGAGCCGTAAGCGAATAAACGCCCAAGATTAAAAATATACTCTCCCACCTTTGAAAAAGCGATATGACGCCAAGACCGAGCGCTGGAGCAACAAGCGGAGCGAGGATAGAGATAGAACCTATCATGGAAAATATTCTCGCACTGTCTTTGCCGCTAAACATATCTCGCACGGTAGCCGATACGTTCACCGTAGCCACGCCGCCGCCAAACGCCTGCAAAAATCTAAAAAACCACAACAGATAGACATCGTCCACAAATACTATCGCAAAGCTGTTCACACAAAACAGCGCAAGCCCCGCTATGACCATCGGTTTTCTGCCGTAAGCGTCCGATACAGGCCCTCCGACGAGCTGCCCAAGTGCGAGGCCTAAGAAAAATATGCTGATACTGATGGATACTTGAGATTCGCTGACGCCCAGAGCTTTGCTCATATTGCTGATGACGGGCAGGTACATATCTATGGCGAGAGGCGTGATGGCGGAGAGAGCCGCCAAAATAAAAACCAATCGCCTTTCAGATATAACGTTCATAATATATGCTTCTTTTATTTTTTTATTTTGCGTGAAAAGGAGAACACCAAGCACACAATAGTTATAAATTGTACCACAACTAACATATAGTGCAGATAATACACTTGCGCCACTTTGTCCAAAACCCCGACAAGCTCGCAACTCTCGTAAGCGACAAACGCAGCGCCAAGTCCGGCGAGATAGCCCGCCTGTCGCAGCATATCGGCAAATGAATAGAGCTTGATATGCCGCAAAACGACTGTTTCCACCCTCATAACATAATTTCCAAAAAGAAATGTTACCTGATAGCACACATAAATAATCAACGCCGAGAGGAGAGATTTGCCCAAAAGCAAAAACGTCAAAACGATGACGAGCGTTACAATCTCAACGCTCAAAAGCACGCAAAATAGAGCTTTTTTGTTCATGAGCTTTTTGTACTGTGAAGCCAAGATGAGCATTGCGCCCGCCAAAAGTATGCCCCCAAGCGAATAAACCAAAGGCTTTAGGGGTTCGTATACGATAAATATACTCCCCACAGAAAGCCCAAAAAACAGTGAGTTTGCAAACTTATAGAGCAGGTACTTCCTTGCGTGCAACCTCATCAAAAGCCGCCTCTTATGCCGACGTAAAAAGTGCGTCCGTATGTGCCGTAACCATCAACCTCTTGATAATACTTGTCAAAAAGATTGTGCGCTTTGAGATAGAGCGCGATGTTTTCAGAAGCGGCAAAGTTTACCGTATAATCAGCCACAAAATACTCGCCGCTTTGCGCTCCTGTCGTGTCGTAGCGTGTGCCTGTGTAAGTACCACGCAAGTTCATATCAAGAGTTTTGCTCACAAATAAGCTTAGAGAGCCTGTGATTTTATCTTGCGCCCTCATCGCTATTCTGTGGTGGTTAGCGTCCTTAGCGTCAAGATACGTGTAAGAAAGCTCGCCGAGAAAGTTTGAGAGTTGGTAGTTGGCGCTAAGTTCCACGCCCCTAAATCTGCTATTGCCTTCTATGTTATAGTAAAGGTCATTTGGCCAATAACCGCCGTACTCAATGGCGTTTTTGACCCTCTGGTCAAAGTATGTCAGCAAAAAGTTTTTATTTCCGAGCGACACTTCATAACCCCTGCTCTCCTCAGCGTCCAAAGCGCTCGTAGAGCCGTAATTTTGCTGATAAAGGTTCGGTGCAAGATAGCCTGTTTTATACGAAGCGGAGGCAAAAAA
>JAITNC010000132.1 GCA_031290675.1 Campylobacteraceae bacterium
GCAATGACGGAATGGGGGGGTGGGCACAAGACGAGCCCAAGTTAAAATAGAGCTGAGATTGCCACGTCGCTTCGCTCCTCACAATGACACAAGGGCGTGTGCAATGATGGAAGGGGACGCTCACAATGACACTCCCCCAGTGTCATGCTGAGCCGAAGGCGTGAGCATCTGTGTTTTTGCTTGTATTACAAAGTAGAGCTGAGATTGCAACGTCGCTTCGCTCCTCACAATGACACAAGGGCAAATTTACAAAATTTTAGCGACGTAATTTCGCACGAAAAAGCGGCGTAAATGAGCCTTACAAAACCACCCCGTCGCTCACGCACCCCTCCGCAGGAGGGGAATTAGTGAGCGAGCGCGGCGAAGTTGCAACAACGTTAGCGTGCAAGACGAACCAAGCTAAAAATTGTAAAAGACAAGATTAGGAGATTTTACAAAGGCTCGCCCTGCCGTAAACTCTCCGTAAAAGATGAATTACCTATATACTATAAGCGAACGGTGCCTCCACATCTCCAAAAAATTCCTTATATATAATCTCTTTTTGTGTGTTAAATTCAGGGCTTATTCTAGACCTTGGGTCGGGTAATTTGGTAGTGTGTATATGCTGTATGCGTCCCGGGTGGCTTGCCATAACCACGACACGATTGCCCAAATATACGGCTTCGTCTATATCGTGTGTTACTAAAATCATAGTGATTTTTTCCCTCTCCCAGATACGCAGCATCTCCTCTTGCAGTTTTATCTTCGTGATGGCGTCCAAAGCTCCAAACGGTTCGTCCAAAAGCAAAACTTTGGGTTGATTTACCAACGCTCTGGCGATAGCCGCTCGTTGCGCCATACCGCCCGAAAGCTGCCTCGGATAAGCCTTCTCAAAGCCCTTTAGATTGACTATTTCAAGCTTTTCGGCGATGAGTTTCTCTACATTTGGCGTTTTTGGAGGAAGACTAAATCTTATATTGTCCTCTACTGTAAGCCACGGCAGAAGTCGGATATCTTGAAAGATAAATCCTTTTTGCCTTGAAGGGGAGCTTACTCTCTCTCCCTCAAACAAAACTTCGCCGCTGTAGTCCCCCTCCAACCCGCCTATGATGCGCAGCAGCGTACTTTTACCGCAACCGCTGGCTCCGATGATGGAAACAAACTCCCCTTTGCGAATCTGCAAATCAACATCTAAAAGTGCCTCAACCTTCCTTTTGCCGGTTTGAAACACTTTTGTGAGATGTGATATCTCAATGATATTTGTTACTGATTCCATCGTATCGCCGATTTTGATATAACTTTGAGCAAATCGTCCATCAATTTGCCGATAATGCCTATGATGAGCATACCCAAAATAACCATATCAGGTTTTGCCAGATTTCGTCCGTCCATAAGCATATAGCCTATTCCTCTTGTCGCCGCTATCATCTCGGCGGCTACGACGCACATCCAAGCATTTCCAAGCCCAACTCGGATACCAGTCATAATAAACGGCATAGCGCCAGGTAAGATGACCTTTGTTATCACCCTCAAGCGTTTTACTTCATAGACTCGGCTTAGCTCCAAAAACCTTGAATCTATATTTTTGATGCCGTCTATAGTGTTTATCAGTATAGGGAAAAAAGCCCCAACAACTATGATAAAGACTTTTGACCCCTCTCCTATACCAAACCAAAGTATAGATAAAGGTATCCAAGCTATCGGCGGAATAGGTTTTAGTATCTGCAAAAGAGCATCTGTGAAAATCTCAAGCTTCTTAAAAAGCCCTATGCCTACTCCGACTACAAGAGCCAATACAAGAGCTATCAAAAAGCCTTCCGCCACCCTCAGGACGCTGGCTTTTATATGCTCTATCAACGTGCCGTCTTGCAAAAACTCCAAAGCGGTTTTTAGCACCTTCTCAGGAGGCGGCAGCGTATACGGCTTGATAAGTCCAAATATATCCGCCGCTTTCCAAATCAGCACGACGATAATAGGCAAAGAGATATACAAAGCCACATTTGCCAGCAGTTTCAATACTGCTTTATTTACGGACGGTTTTATTTTACAATCCTGCCTGTTTGATATATTTTGTTGTAACAAACTGACTTATATCAACGTCATTTTGGATAATCTTTTCAGCCAAAATATAATTTTTGACTTTCGTTATCTCTGCTATATCATCATCGCTAAACGCTGCGTAATAGACGAAATTTTTGAAAACCACTTCTAAAAGCGCAGGCTCAATACCAAAGTTTTTGGCTATCAACTCAGCAGCCTCTTTTGGGTGTTCGTTGATATAGTCCGCTCCCCTTTGGTTTGCTTTGATGAATGCAGCCAAAACATCAGGGTGCTTGTCGCCAAAACTTTTCACGACATAAGCAACATTGTTGCCTTTTTTGATGCCGCTACCGTCAGCTATGACTTTAGCTTTTCCCGGAACTACCAAAAGACTTATATACTGCTCCCATACGACAGCTCCGTCTATATCTCCGTTTTCAAGTGCGGCAGGTATATCTCCCGCACCTAAATTTACGGAGGTTATATCGCTAAACGAAAGAGAGTTATTTTTTAAAAGCAGAGCAAGCAGATGTTGAGCATAAGAGCCTTTTACGTAGGCTATCTTTTTGCCTTTTATCTGGCCAACTTCGCTTATGGGTGAATCATTTTTGACGACAAGCGCCAACGCTTTTTCACCATAAGCTATGTGTGAAAATATCTGTATATCCTGACCTGATGACTTTGCCAAGATGGCGGGCATATCAGCCATGATACCGATATCGGCGTTGCCTGACGCTACAGCCTCGTTCACCAATGGACCGGCTTTGAACTCCGTCCACGTGTATGACGCATTTACCTTCGCCAACTCCTCATCTATGTAGCCAAGATTTTTAGCCGCAAACAGAGGAGCGTACAATGGGTACGGCTGTGCGCCTATTCTGACAACTGCATTTTGCTTTTGCGCCTTCTCATCACTCTTTTTTTCAGAGCAACCGCTGAAAAATAAAACCGCGATAAGCCCAAATAAAAGTACTGCTTTCTTCATAATTTCCCTTTTAAAAAATTTAAAACTCTCTCACTCTTCACCAAAATGGATACGCCTAAAAAATAAAATATGTTGTCCAAAGAGGCAATATCCGCCGACCTTGTCTTTGTATATGTTTTTATCCGCTTTTGTTTAGGCGGACAAAAATATACAAAAACTTACAGGTTAAAACTTCTGCTTTTCATCTGAAACCTCCTGCAATTGATATCTCAAGAAACCCTTAGGTTTGACTTGTTACCAGCGAGAAGTCTGACATCAAACGCACCGCCTGTGACTACGTTGTCATCAACGGTAAAGGCTTTTTTGTCAGGCAACAACGGAAATACAAGTTCAGCAAAACGTACAGCCTCTTCCAAATGAGGATAACCGGAAAGTACAAATGTATCTGCTCCAAGGTCTATATACTCTTGAAGTCTTGCTACTATCGTCTTTGGGTCGCCGACAAGAGCTGTTCCTGCGCCGCCTCTTATCAAGCCTATACCTGCCCATAGATTTGGGCTAATCTCAAGCTTGTCCCTGTTGCCTTTGTGCAAAGCTGTTATGCGTCTTTGACCGACAGAATCGGAACTGTTTTGATTTAACTGCGCTCTTTCTATAAGCTCATCGTCCAAATGGCTGATAAGCTTATTTGCCGCTTCCCAAGCCTCTGCTTCAGTTTCCCGCACGATGACTTGAAGTCTGATGCCTATTCGCACCTCTCGCCCAAGAGCTTTCGCCTTTTTTTTCACATCGGCTATCTTTTCGGCGACCAAATGAGGCGGTTCGCCCCAGCTAAGGTATGCGTCTATATGTTTCGCCGTCAAATCGTGAGCAGCCTCTGATGAGCCTCCAAAATACAATGGCGGGTGTGGCTTTTGCACTGGCGGAAATAGATTTTGAGCATTTTCTACTTGGTAATATTTACCTTTGTACGTGACATTTTCTCCGCTTAAAAGTTTGCGCCATATAGTCAAAAACTCGTCTGCGGCGGCATATCTGTCGTCATGGCTCAGGTTCACGCCCTCAGCGGCAAGCTCTTCAGGCCAAGCTCCCGGTACGACGTTGAGTATCAAACGACCGTTCAAAGCCTCGTCAAGCGTAGCTGTCTGTCTTGCGAAAACCGTAGGGCTTCCGACTGCTGAAGTGCGTAAAGCTACGAGGAGCTTTATCTTTGTTGTCACATTGGCTAAAGTCGCTGCTGTGATAAACGGGTCTAGGTTGCCGCTGCCGGTCGGAATCAAAAGTCCGTCGTAACCAAGCTGTTCGGC
>JAITNC010000204.1 GCA_031290675.1 Campylobacteraceae bacterium
TAAAAGTTTTTTGTGAGCGTAACATTGTGTTGAGGCTTTTCATCGCCCCAAGCTTCTGTGTCACTATTTGGAGCACCCATCATAAACGAACCCTGCGGAATAAAGTTGAACTTCACACCCAAAGCGGTCGTACACGCTTGACCTATCTCGCCTGCCTCTTTGTCGCAATTTATATTTGTAGGAGGTATATATTCTCCGTCGTTGTCGCTGCTTCCGCAGCCAGATAAAAACAGTAAAACCGTAGCTGACAATCCCAGCTTAATGAAATTTTGCACTTTGTGCTCCTTTTGAAATTTTTTTTGGATAAAAAAGCAGAGTGGAAAAATGTTTCTTAATTGTTACACGATTTTTCACTGTGCTTAAACTCTTTGCGAAAATTTGCTTAATAGAAATTTTCAAGCATAGTACACTAAGTTCAATAAATTTTATTAGCTGATAAAATTTTATTTTTTAAAGGCAAGTACATGGTAAGTTTGTTGTAAGTAAAAAATCATTTGTTGGTTAAAATAGATGGTTTTTATAAATGGGACTAAGCTGAAAAGTAGATGACATATTGCATAAGGTGCTCTAAACTGCTCATCTTATTTTTTACTCTTAACATAGATGAAGGCCTATCTCTCTTGCCTATTTTTTTAAATATTTGTAGCACTAAAAGAAGTTTTTTATCATCACATTTGAACTCTTTCCTATTAGGGCAAACAAACATTTAATACAATGATGTTCGCTTGATATTTTAGCACAAATTTTTTAAGTATTATGCCTATATTAAATGTCAGCGAAACATCTCAATTTTTTTAATAATCATATTCTTTGGCATTACTTTCTTTTTAGTGAAGAAAGTAAAGATTTATTCCCTCATTTTAAACTTTCACGAATATTTTTTATTGTATTCTTAAGCAATTTTTTACAAGGAAATCCACTATGAAAATATCTGTGGTAGGCATTTTTGCCATTGGTCTGCTTGTTTTGGGGTGTTCTGACGCAAAAAAAGAGGACGCCAAGAAGGGTTATACAAACAGTATCGGTATGGAGTTTGTTTTTATACCCAGCGGTTCGTTTACGATGGGCACAGAGGGCAAAAATAGCCTCCAGAGCCACGAAAAGCCACGACACAAAGTCATCATAAGTAAGAGTTTTTATTTGGGCAAATACGAGGTGACGCAAGAGCAGTGGAAAAAGGTAACGGGCAACAACCCGAGCAAATTTCAAGGCGGCACAAAACCCGTTGAGTCCATATCGTGGCGCGACGCAAAGATATTTATCTCAAGACTTAACGCTCTGGAAAATACTACTAAATACCGCTTGAGCACAGAAGCCGAGTGGGAGTATGCCGCCAGAGCCGCGACTAGCACGAAATACTCATTTGGCGATGATGAGAGCAAGATAAACGCCTACGCTTGGTATTATGACAAAAACTCAAATCAAACGCACCCCGTGGGAGAGAAAAGCCCGAACCGTTGGGGGCTTTACGATATGCACGGCAATGTTTGGGAGTGGGTTGATGATTGGTATGACGCAAAGTATTACGACAAAAGCCCCGAAAAAGACCCGCTCAACTCCGTCGCAGGCGATACAAATGTCATCAGAGGCGGCAGTTGGGTAAACAGTCCCGAATTTTTGCGCTCATCTACAAGATTTTTTCAAAATACATTGTACAAAGGTGACGATGTAGGGCTAAGAGTTGCGATAAGTATAGACGATAAATAGGTACGCAAAAGAGCTTGCGAAGGTCATAACTTTTCGCTAAGCTCTTTCACTAACTTTTCCAAAAATTCCCCCTCGTCAGGCAATGACAGATTTGGCTCACGCTGTTTTTTGCCCCACATGGATTCAGGGAAAAAGCCGTCATTTTCAAACCTCGCCATCACGTGTATATGCAGATGCGGCACGTAATTGCCGAACATCGCGATATTTATCTTTGTCGGGTTGTAGTAGCTCCTCATCGCCCACTCAACTATCTCCATGCATGCATACAGTTTGGCTTTCAGCTCCTGCGGACAGTCGCTCAGCTCTTTGTATGGCTGCGTCGTAAATATCTTGAGCCACGGTATGTGCGACTTCTCCGTGAGGATAGTAACAAACTCGTTTTTGAAAATAGCCTCTTCCATCAAAATCCTTTATAAAAATCTCAAACGATAAGAACATCTTTTGCAAAGCTCCTCGCTTGGAGTGCCATTTTTTAACCCCAAAGCTATACTTTGCGAACGTTTTAGTATTGTATCTAAATTTTCATCTTTGCAGTTGCCCAGCGTCATCTTCCCCTCGTAATCCAAACAACAGGGCACGACTCTGCCATCAGCCAACACGCCTAGCTGTTTGTTCAGACCATAGCAAGATGAGGGCGGCGTTACCTCATTTTGCAGGCTTGGCCATACAAAAAGCTCCTCAAAATGCACTCTGACCCTCTCGCTCACCCTCAAACTATCCCGTTTAAGTGCGTTTTTGCGAAGTGCCACGCCGTAATGCTCCTCAATCTTGCCAAATACCTGCTCGTTGAAAGCGCTCTCTTGGTTGTTTTTATTTAGATTCCAAAGTCTTAAGTTGATGAACTCCTCCCCGCCAAGTTTCAACTTATAATCAATCAGCGAAAAAACAGGCGAGAGGTACTCGTCCAAACTCATCTTGGAGCTGTTTTTGTTGAAGCTGTTGAGCGATATATTTAGCTGGTGGATAGCCTCGTGCGTGAGCGTGCTGTACTCCACGCCGTCAAGATAAAAGCCGCTCGTGGTTAGGGAAACTTTGTGTGAGTATGCGCTTGCGAGGTCAAGATATAGCTTTAAGTTTTTGTTCAAAAGCGGGTCGCCCATGATGTGAAACGCTATCTCTTTTGTCTTGCCTTGAAGCTCACTAAGTATCTTCTCAAACAGCACCAAAGACATCGTCTGCGGCTTCGTCTTTTTTGGAGGACAAAAGTCGCACTTCAAGCCGCAGCTATTTGTAATCTCTATATATACACGAAAAAATTTCATAATGCAATTTTAGCGAAACAGCTTTAAAAAACGCTCTTTTTCTGATACAATTTGGTATGAAAAAAACCATTTTGATACTTATATCGCTACTGTTTTTAGGCTGCACTACGAGAGAGTATCAAAAAGTCATAGTCGCCGCCGCCTCGCAAAACCCAAAAGCGGCTTTGGAGCAGATAGCCAAATCGCGGGCGATAGACTATTCGCTCAACCCATCTTTGATAAAAAGCGACATCAAAAAGCTTGAAAATATAGCCGACTCTTTTTCCAGTCTGCGCAAAGCGGTCGTAAATGTCTGGGGTGAGAAGGACGCCAAAGAACCCGCTCCAAAAGAGTATGTAAAATACCTCAACAACTACAAAAGCCGAGCTTTGATAGACTACGAAAACGGCATAGTGCGCATAGAGAGCGTAGACACGAAAACTCCAAAAGAGAGCTTGAAGTCTGCGATAAAAACCGCTCTTTTGATGCCACACGACCCAAGAGGAGAGGAGTTGTTCAACTCAGACGAGATAAAACTTGAAGGCGAGCCTTATCTTTATAACGAGGTGCTTGACAACGAAGGGGAGCCCATACGCTGGGAGTGGCGGGCGGATAAATTTGCCGATTATCTCATCAAAAACGAGCTCAAAACTCAAAAAACTATATATTATGTGCAAATCGCTATGGTCAAAAAACACGGCGATATAAGAGCGCAAAAGTATCAAGATATAGTCAATATATATGCTACAAAGTACGCCATAGAGCCAAAACTCATCTACGCTATCATCAAGACCGAAAGCGACTTCAACCAATACGCAGTGAGCAGAAGCGGAGCTGTGGGGCTTATGCAGATTATGCCCAAAACTGCCGGAGCGGACGCTTATCAGGAGCTTTACAAAAAGAGCGGACAGCCAAGCGCGGAGTATCTGTTTGACCCAAAAAACAATATAGAAATGGGGTCGGTATATGTTGATATATTGAAAAGCCGCTACCTGAAAGATATAAACGACAAGCTTTCAAAAGAGTACTGCGTGATAAGCTCATACAACGGCGGCAGCGGCACTGTTTTGAAGACTTTTAACGCCGAGCGCACAAAGGCATTTAGTGAGATAAACCGCCTCTCATCCGCTCAAGTATATACCACTTTGACTACAAAAGTTTCGTCTGAGGAAACCAGAAACTATCTTGTGAAAGTTACAAATAACAAAAAACTGTATTAGCGGCTCTTCGTCGTTGTGCTTTTGTCTCCCCATACCGTCATTCGCCCTTTGTGTCATTGTGAGGAGCGAAGCGACGTAACAATCTCAGCTTTGCTACTTGTAATACAATGTAATACAAAATCCTGCAAGACAAAACCACCCCGTCCTTCGGACGCCCCTCCGCAGGAGGGGAATTAACTACCAAATGCAACTGAGTTGTAAAAAAGAATGAAAAAAATAAACACAGATTGTCACGTCGCTTCGCTCCTCACAATGACACAAAGGGCGTGTGTGGCGCAAAAAAGATGGATTGCCACGCCTGAGGTTGCGGGTCAAGCCCGCAATGACGACGCAATGACGGTATGGGAGGATAATGTTTCGCTAAATTTTCGCTTTATTCGCTAAATCACAAATAATTATTTAAAAATAATTGTAAGCCTTTTTTGTATAATAATTTAATTTTTCCAAAGGATAAACAATGCGGAAATTACTGTTTTTGGTATGTTTGGCAGGATTTTGCTTCGCTG
>JAITNC010000004.1 GCA_031290675.1 Campylobacteraceae bacterium
ACACGCAAATAATCTATCTTTCTTCCGTGAGCGTCTACCAACATATCATTCCTCAAATTGTTTTTCGTTCTATTATACATAAAAGTTGAAAAACTAGTCATTGTCCTTGCTCAATAAATGCATATCGGTCAAAAACAGTTGCTATTTTTATACCTATTACTACCTCTCCTCCGTCATTGCGGTGAGCTGAAGCCCACGTGTGTCATTGTGAGGAGCGAAGCGACGTGACAATCTCAACTCCTCCGTCATTGCGAGCCCGCTCTCGCTCGTGGCAATCCATTGTATTTTCACCCAAAATCACTTAAAAAATATTACTTATATAACTACTTATTGATATAATATTTACTTTTTGTGCCATTATCATATGGATTGCCACGTCGCTTCGCTCCTCGCAATGACGGCAAGGGTGTTTTTGGCAACTATTTTTGACCAATTATACTCAATAAACGCATAGGCGAGAAATACTCTTGAACTTTGGCGTCTGTTATGAACTCAAGATTGTACGGGTGGCAGCTCTCTATGAGTTTGAAGTGATGATGGGGCGGCAGTAGTTTTTTGATATCTTTTGCGATATTTCCAAAAAGTATCAGCTCTATCTGCTCCTCAGCCAACGAGGAGAGGAGTTGTTTCATAAACGGTGCGAAAGCTTTGGCGTGCAAGAGGCTTTGGCGTTTATCTACAAACACGAGCGCCGTGTTGAGAAGCAGCACTCCATTGGCTTCAAAATTGTCTTTAAGCTGCATTATGGAGTCTATAAACTCTTTTTTATCAAGAGCGGCTATGTTCTCCTGCGTCAGCGAAGAGGGCGTGAGGGAGTTTGACGCAAGCAGCAGCATTTTGATAAAATTTCTAAGACTTGTGGCACGATTTACCTCTTTGGACAACCCTTTTTCGCCAAATATATGCTTCACGTTTGCGTCTATGAAAGCGTATCCTATCGCACTTTTTTCTCTCGGGTACGGGTCTTGCCCGAAAAGTATAGCTTTTGTTTTATGCTTTGGCAGGCTCAAAAAAGCGTTCAAAAAGTTATCAAAATTTGGAAAATAACCACTATCATTTTCCAAAAACTCACGATATTTTCCATCAAGAGCGTTATAAGCGTCGTTTATGAGCTGCTGCCAGCTTTCGTGTACTCTCATTCGGGGTTGTTGAGCGTCAATATAAGCTCTACCTGACTTATAGCCAGACCCAGCACGGACGCTATCTCGCTTTCGTTTTTGCCGTCCTTGTAGAGCTTCAGGACGCTGTGTTCGTAGTCAATAGTATTGGTTGATTTGGCTGAGGTGAGTATCTCTTTTTGGACTCTGTACTCCGTGGCTATCTTTTTTACCTCTTGCAAGGAATGCGTGAGTGGGGCGACCCTGTTTTCCACATTGTCCTCAACTATCTTTTTGATATCCGCCTCAAGCTTTCGCTCGCTGATATTTTTATTGAGGTCGTGGCTTTGACGGTGCAAATCGTCTATGACACTCTCCAATATAGTGAGCCTTTTTATGATGTTTTTATCACGACTCACCACAAAAACAACGCCGTAAATGCTAAACGCCACCGCTGCGATAGCTATCAAAATCTCTATTTCCATTTGCGACCTCTCAAGAAAATATCAAATCTAACAATACCAACACAAAAAATATAATGCCCAAATACCCGTTCAGCGTGAAAAACGCCCTGTCTATCTTCGTAAAATCCCGCCTTACTATCTTGTGCTCAAAAAATAAAATCACGCCGCTTACCCCAACAGCCACGTACGACAAAACGCCGCCTGACGCAGACACCACAAAAAGCAGCCAAAATATAATGCACACACAGTGAAACAGCAGCGAGATGAAAAACGTAGCGCTCCAGCCGTATCTTGAGGGGATTGAGTAGAGGTTGTTTTGTTTGTCATAGTCTATATCTTGCAGTGAGTACAGCAGGTCAAACCCCGCCACCCAAAACACGACGCCAAGGCACAAAAGCCACGCCCACAGCGGCGTATATCCCAACACAGCGATACTGCCCGCTATCGGAGCAAGCCCCAAAGAGAGCCCGACTACAAGATGGGCAAGTGATGAAAAACGCTTGAAAAACGAGTAACTTGCAAGCACCAAAAGTATAGGAAACGATGCGTAAAATGCGCTCAGGTTGATAAACCACGCACTTATGACGAAAATGGCGGCGTTGAGGGCTATGAAAATGACCATATTTGTGCGGCCTATCCTGCCGTCCACGCTCGGACGATTTGCGGTTCGTGGGTTGTGTTTGTCTATATTTTCATCGGCGAGGCGGTTAAAAGCCATAGCAAAACTTCTCGCACTCACAGCCGCTATCAAACCCAAAATAAACAGCCGCCAGCCAAACCACGCAGAGTCGTTTAGCTGTTTTGAGGCGACACTCATCGCCACAAAAATAAAAGGTAGCGCAAAAACTGAGTGTTTAAAAACGATAAGCTCATTGATATCTTTCACAACTGATAAAAAACGGGGCATATTGACCTTTACATATAAATTAATGGATTTTACTATCATATCGCTTAAAATTATTCCAAATCTATATTTTGATATAATCTCATAAAAATAGAAGGATTTTTATGCAGCTTGCCATCATCGGAACTACAGCGTGCGGAAAAAGCGACTTGGCGATAGAAATAGCCAAAAAAACGGGCGGCTTGATACTCTCTCTAGACTCCCTCTCGGTCTACAAAGAGATAGATATCGCCTCCGCAAAACCAACCCCAAAGCAGATGGACGGCGTGAAACATTTCGGTATTGATGTTATAACCCCAAGCGAAAACTTCAATGTTACGATATTTTTTGACCTCTACAAGGAAGCGGCGAGTGAGGCAAAGGCACAAAACGCTCCGCTTATCATCGTGGGCGGCACGAGTTTCTACCTCAAAGCCCTTCTCTCAGGCCTTAGCGACAGACCGCTCGTGAGCGATGAAAATCAAAAAAAGACGACACGAACCCTGCTAAATATCAAAGAGGCGTACGAATATATAGTCCAAACCGACCCCAAATTTGCCCAAAAGATGGAAAAAAACGACAAATACCGTATGGAAAAATGGTATGAGATATATTACGAAACGGGTGAGATACCAAGCAGTTTTTTGCAGCGCACGAAAAAAGAGCCTATCATCACAGACCTTAGTGTCTTTGAGATAGAAACAGACAAAGAGGTATTGCGCCAGAGGATAAATCTGCGCACAAAAAAGATGATAGAAGCGGGACTCGTGGACGAAGTGGCGAGGCTGGAGAAAAAGTACACGAGAGAGCCAAACTGTATGAAATCTATCGGCATCAAAGAGGTGATAGAGTATTTTGACGGACTCTACTCTTTGAGCGAAATGGAGGAGAAAATCGCCCAAAATACAGCCAAACTCGCCAAACGCCAGCGCACCTTTAACCGCACACAATTTCTGCAGACTATAGTCAAAAAACCACTTGAGGAGATGGGGGGGGAGATACTAAGGTTTGTTGGGTAAGGTATCTTGTTTTTTGCATATTTTAGCTCGTTCTTTCGTGCCCACCCCCCCACCGTCATTGCGGGCATATTGGTCAAAATTGGGTGTTTTTTTTACTGTTTTTTATCACTTACTTTAAAATAAAAATGCCATTTTAAATATAAGGCTCATAAGTGTTTTTGCTCAATCTTATAAGCTTTATGTATTATGTCAAACAAAAAGTATTATTGATTGACAATACCTATATTGTCGTTATTATAAGGCTCAACAAGCTCTTTGTTTATGCTAAGTCTATCAATAAATAGCTCCTGTTATTACTGCTTTTTATATAACCAAAAGCTCATCTACTTTTGCTTGTTTTTTTAAGCATTTATAACACCCAAAAGAGGTTTTTTAATCATAATAGTTGAACTGTTTCAACTATTAAGGCAAGCAAACCTCTTATACAACGATG
>JAITNC010000013.1 GCA_031290675.1 Campylobacteraceae bacterium
GCAACACCGCCGTTTTTGAGCTTGCCAAACAGTATCTCGTCGCTCAGCGGAGTTTTGACCTCCTCGCTGATGACACGCCTCATCTGCCTTGCGCCCAAAGTCTGACTAAAGCCCTTGTTTGCCAAGTACTCTTTCGCCGCAGGTGAAGCCTCTATCTTGATATTTTTATCTTTTAGCTGCTCCTCTATCTCGCCGAGCAATTTCTCTACTATTTTGACCATTTGTGCCGAACTTAGCGCTCTGAACTCCACAACAGCGTCAAGCCTGTTTCTAAACTCAGGTGCAAAAAAATCCTTCACAGCCCTCAGCGTTTGGTCATTTTCAACTTTCGTAAATCCAACCTGCGGAGCCTCTTTTGTGCCGAGATTTGAAGTCATAATGATGATAACATTTCTAAAATCTATCTTTTTGCCGCTATTGTCCGTCAGCGTTGCGCTGTCAAAAATCTGCAACAGTATATTTAGCAAGTCGCCGTGCGCTTTCTCCACTTCGTCCAGCAAAAGCACGCTGTGAGGGTGTTTTTTGATAGTATTTGTCATCTGTCCGCCCTCTTCAAACCCCACGTAACCCGGAGGCGAACCGATAAGACGGCTCACGGTGTGCTTTTCCATATATTCGCTCATATCGTATCTCTCAAAATGCACGCCAAGCTCGTACGCCAACTGTTTTGCGACCTCTGTTTTGCCCACGCCTGTCGGCCCCACAAACAAAAACGAGCCTATGGGCGCTACAGGGTTGCCAAGTCCCGCACGCGAGCGTTTTATCGCCATAACCAGAGCTTCTATCGCACTGTCTTGTCCAAATATCTTGGACTTCAGGGCTGATGAGAGTGTCTTCAAGACGGCCTTGTCATCGCTCGTAGCCCTGATATTTGGGATATTGGCTATCTTTGAGAGGGTATTTTCTATATCCTGCACATTGACGCTTTTTCTCTTTTTCTCAAGCAGATGAAACGACGCACAAGTTTCGTCTATAAGGTCTATGGCTGAGTCGGGCAAAAACCTGTCGTTTATGTATTTTTTTGCAAGCTCAGAGGCTGTTTTGAGCGTTTCGCTCGGCAGTTTGACTTTGTGATGCTCCTCGTACCTGCTTTTAAGCCCCAAAAGTATCTGATAAGTATCCTCAATGCTCGGCTCTTTCACATCTATGGCGGCGAAACGGCGGGATAACGCCCTGTCTTTGTCAAAATTGTTGCGAAACTCCTGATAAGTGGTAGCTCCTATACATCTCAACTTTCCGCTGCTAAGAGATGGCTTGAGTAGATTTGAGAGGTCTACGCTGCCTCCGCTTGTAGAGCCCGCTCCGACTATGGTGTGTATCTCGTCTATAAACAAGATAGCGTTGGGGATATTTGTGAGTTTTTCTATGATATCTTTGAGCCGTTTCTCAAAATCGCCTCTGTATTTCGTGCCGGCGAGCAGTGAGCCTATATCTAACGTGAAAAGTGAGCATTTGCTCAAAACTTCGGGCGTTTTCTTTTCGCTTATGGCAAGCGCAAGCCCCTCTACGATGGCTGTTTTGCCTACGCCGGCTTCTCCCAAAAGCAGAGGGTTGTTTTTCTTTCGGCGGCACAATATCTGCATCATACGCCCAAGCTCGTCAGCTCTGCCTATGAGCGGGTCAATGTGTCCGAGCCTCGCCTCTTCTACGAGATTGATGCAAAACTCCACCTTGTCCTCCGTCGTACCGTTGCTATCGCCTTTGCTCGCAGCTATGGCATCTGTAAACATAGCTCTATCTATGCCCTTTTCAGCCAAAAGAAACACGCTGTAAGAGTTTTTCTCCTCAAGAATAAAATACATCATATCCAAAAGAGAAGCTTCGCTCTTGCCGTCATTTTGGATATTTAAAAGCATTCGCTCTATGGTGCGCGAGAGGGTTAGGGTTTCTGTCGGCTCGTAGTTGATGCCAAGCGGCACGCTCTTGTAGTTCGTTTCAAAGTACCCTTCCAACAGTTTTTTTATGGACTTTATATCATCATCGCTCGCGCCAAGCGAATTTAAAAGCGTCCTGACATCGTCGTGTTCCAACAATATATAAAAGATATGTTCCACAGTAAAAAACTCATGGCGATTGTTTTTCGCAAAACGGATAGCCCTGCCCAATAACTGACTTAACTCTTGACTTAACATCTCTACTCCTCCTCCTCTAACTCAGCTCTAAGCGGAAAATCGTTCGCTTTGGCGCAATCACGCACTTGAGCTACTTTTGTTTCCGCTATCTCATAAGGATATACACCGCACACGCCGCGACCTTCGTTGTGAACTTTGAGCATTATCTCAAACGCACTTTTAGCGTCGTGTCCGAAATATGTCATCAGCACTTCTATCACAAAATCCATAGTCGTAACGTCATCATTTAGCAGATAAACTATGTAATTTTTGGGCATTGAGAGCTTTGTTTTGACTATCTCCGCCGTATCTGTTTTATGTGCCACTGCTTAGTACCTATTTGTCATTTAAAATATCTTCCAAATCTTTCTCTATGACGGCTGTTCCGACATTGCCTATATAATACTTCACGCCCTCTTTGCTCTCCCAAATGTCCGTAACGTTTTGATATTTTCCGCCTTTTATCACGACTTTGAACGGCAGAGCTATCATACTTTTGTAGTTTATGTCGTGCGTTATCGTATCGGCTAAAGCCTTGTTTTTATCGGAATTTTTAGCGATGAAATAGTGCGCATTATATGGTTTGGCGAAATTTTCTATGATATAGCGCTCGTCCACGTCCTCAAAATAACTAAGCCCTACAAGAGTTACGTTAGCCTGATACTTCAACTGCAGGTTCATAAGGGCGGGGGCTTCTTTTTTGCAAGGTTCGCAAAATGTACCAAAAATGTCAAATATGATGACATTGTCCTCTTTGCCGACTTGCACTATGCCGCCCTCAACTCTCTTGAAAGTGAGTTTTGCGCCTTGCACAGATGTCAGCTCTATGGTATCTCCCACGGATAGTTCGCTTGATTTTGGCAGCACGCTTTTCTCTTTTGAGCAGCCGCTGAAAAACATCAAAATAACTAAAATCGCCGATATATACTTCATCAACATTTCCTTATTTTTATTAATGTATGATTTTACCTTGTAGGCGTAAAAGGAAGCTTAAATCATTTTTCTATTGATGAAAATAGTTACTGTTTTAAGATAAATAGTGTCTTGTTTGAGTTATGCCTGCTTTATGATGACTTCGCTATGGTTTTGCCGTTTTTGTTTGCGCAATAACGGCTAAATTTGCGGTTCTTATGAAAGTGTGGTATAATGTGAGTTAATTTAAGAGGTTGGGGATTTCTCCCCAACATACTTAAAATAAAAGTTTGCGAAAGAAGCTTACTTTGCGGGAGAGCTTCTTTCTTCTTTTAATTTTAAGTTTAAACTTAAAATTAACTCTCATTTTTCCTCCTTTCAAAAAACTAGTAAAAAGTGTTTTTCCTCTTTACATGTGATGATTATCTGATAATTTATGATATTTGTCAAGGTTTATCGTACGCTGCCACATAATCCAAAATTAATAATATGATTGGTGTTCAATATGTATGTGGTAGTGTACGAAAAAGTTTGATAATTAATAGAAGAAGTGATATAATGAGCTCTCATAAACCTAAAGGTGTCCATCTCAGAACCTTTCTACAGAGGTTTTGAATTTCAACCTGTGAGGACTAACTCACAGGTTGAGTCCTCATAAACACATTATATCAAAAAATCCAACAACCACTTTTTTATCATACAACATCAAATAAAACACCATCATTTGTCTCATCGTAAGCCTGTAACTTTGGCGTGACAATCAACTCTTCTGTAAAACAAGTGGAGAGCCCCCCCCATTTGTCATTCAGAGGCGAAGCCGAAGAATCTGTGTTTCTTTGTGCACCCCCCCAACCCATATATACAGTAGAGATCGTTATGTTTTCATGATGACATGTGGAAAGGAGGAATGGGGATACCCTGCGTATTTTGCATTATAAATATTTATTGTATTATATATTAAAATTTTATATTTTACTTTTTATCACAACAAAATCATAAAATAGATTAATTTTTAAAGAAACTTTTGCTAAAATAAACATAATATTTTCAAAAGAGGTTTTATGCTTAAGTTAATTTTAATATTTTTTTGCAGAGAGAGAGAGTAGCCTTAAACAGAGCTTAATCCATTCTGTTCATCAAATAAACTTCAAAAATAGCATTAAAATTTCTAAAAATTTTCAAAATATTTTATTATTATTTAATATTTTCTTCACATTCTATATCAGAGTGAATTTTACGAAGTATCTAAATTTTTCAAGATACATTCACTTGTCCACATTTGTGAAGTAGTAACACGATGGCATATCACTACAACAACCAAACACAAAATCAATCTTAACCTTAAAGGAGAGAAAATGGGTAAATCGTTTAAGCTAATATTTTTAGTTTTAGCTACAGTCTTTTTAGTTGGTTGCGAAATAGGTAGCAGCAGCAGTGGTAATGATGGTGGTGGTGGCAGTGGTGGCAGTGGTGGCAGTGGTGGCAGTGGTGGCAGTGGTGGCAGTGGTGGCAGTGGGGCAGTTTATACTGTTTGTTCTGAGGAGTTTCCTACATTTGAGCAAGCGTTTCCGGGTTTTAAGAGTGTGCTTCAAGGAGCAAGCCATAGCATTGCGATAAAAGCAATAACTTATGCACAGGTCACAAATGGTGATGAGTATATTAACAAATTAACATCGGGGGCTACACAGGCATCTGAAATTAGATATGAAAATTATTACTCTAACTATAATTATATTTATAGCAATATAAATTATATTTATTCAATTGTTGATAATAGTAATCCGCCATTGGGAAAACAAGTTGGTATGACTGCAAGCGATCTTGGAAGGTATGGTAATGGGTATTCCAACAGTTACATAGAAGACAGTGTATTTGTTGCGATATTTCCCGAAGTAAAAGGCTGCAAATATGAGGCGTCTTTTGATGGCACAGTTCGCGGGGACTACAAAACTCAGCTGAATGAGTATATAACAAATCAAGGGTTTACGAGAGAAAGAGAGGGTTTCTTCTCACGTGAAAATACTAATTTTCGCTACTCTTTTAGTTTTGGTGGTTTAAGCAGCACAACTTTTAGTTATGTGATTTTTAGGTTGCCCAAATAAGAATAACTATAGCCGCCAAAGATATTTCTCGGCGGCTTTTTCTTGACTGACACAAGAGTGGATTGGCCACGTTTGTCCCCCCCACGTTCGCTTCGTTTACAGCTTCGGCTCTCTCGCAATGGCGGAGTAGGTATCATTCAGCGGCGAAGCCACCCCCCCCCCTTGTGTCATCGTGAGTTTGCGTCAGCAAACGTGACAATCTCAGCTTTCGTTCTTTATGGACAAGAAAACACGAATAAACACAGATTCTTCGCCTTCGTTCACGAATGACAATGGGGGGGTAGGCTTTCGCCTTTTGTCTAACACAAGAGTGGATTGCCACGCCGCAGTCACAGGCTCGCAATGACGGAGGAGATGGGCTTCGTGACCCTTCGCTTCGTTTAGTGCTTCGGCTTACCGGCATGATACAAAGTGGTAGATTATAAATATAAAAATGATTTGTATGATTTGAAGTAGTGGCGCGACGGACGGGACTTGAACCCGCGACCCCCTGCGTGACAGGCAGGTATTCTAACCAGCTGAACTACCGCCGCACCCAAAAAAGATGGTGGTCGCTATAAGACTCGAACTTATGACATCTACCTTGTAAGGGTAGCGCTCTACCAACTGAGCTAAGCGACCTCATTTGTCTAGTTGCTTTTGCGTGATAGCTTCGT
>JAITNC010000107.1 GCA_031290675.1 Campylobacteraceae bacterium
AAAATCGGAATGCCGTAAAGTCTGAACGCCTCACTTTGAAATATATCGCTAAATTCCATAACCGCTCCTTGAGGTTTTTGGTGATTATACCTCAATGGAACTAAAATTTTATCTGCTGAAAGCGAAGCCCAAGCTCAAGCGTCTTGTTTTGTGTTTATAATCCACCAAACTCTCGCCGTATCCGCCAAAATACTGCACATAGCCGAACAAGCCGCTTTTGAAGATAGGGAAAGTCCAATCTGCCTGCAATGCGCCTCTGTTGTCGTCCCAATCAAGATTGTTTCGCAGCAGCACTTTAAAAAGATGCTCTTTGTACGGGTATGTCAGCGTCAAGTCGCCATACCCAATATAGTCCAAGATGTCGGGGTTGTCGTCGTAAATTTCACTCTCATGTATGCGATACCAGATGCGCGGATTGATAAAAAGCCCCTTTACCTGAAAAAATCCCTCAAAATAGAGCCTGTTCCAAGAGCGTGACGCAGGGTCTACTTGCCCGTTTGACTCGTGTATAAACGCAAATTTGTAAGCTTTGAAAAACGAGCTGTCATTCCAAAACGGAAGCACTACATAAATCTCCGGCATATAGTTTGTCTCACGAAATGGCGTGGAGTGTTTTGCTATCTGCCACCACGAACGCTGTGTGTAAGCGATGCCAAATATTTCGTCAAGCCCAAAAAAATTTTTTAAGATATCTTTTCTAAGACTAAATTGGAACACTGTTTCTACAGCGTTTCTGTCGTCATCGTGTTCCATAAAGTCATAAGTTACAGGCAGCAAAAAGTTCATTTTGTAGGGGAGTATGCCAAAAGATGAGCTCAAAATCTGAACGACACTGTTTTTCGTGTCATCATCATCGTATTCGCTCAAAAATCTAGCATAATTGTCTTTATATTTGGTCAGATTGTCCAGCACAAAGCTGTCGTTGTCGGAGAGAAAAGCCTCAAGATTTTGCGCAGATGAGTTTGCGCCTCCCAGAGCTATCGCAGCGGCCTTTTTATACCAAAGCAGAGCTTCCTCGCTTTTGTTGTCTTGCTCGTATGCTTTGGCATTTTCGTAAGCATTTTGCGCCTGAAAGCGCACCGCATCATCGGCAAACAGAAAAGAGAGTGTGCAAAACAGCACCGCAAAAACCAAACGCATCGGAACCTGCTTCGTTAAATAATGTTGCATTGTATTTTAATTAGGCTTCAAATAAAGTTATTTTTTTCATATAAGCTTTTTTCATATTTTCCTCAAAAGCTTCATTGCTCTCATACTCGTATCCGAACACCTTTTGCCACAAACTTTTATCTTCCATGCAGAGATAAAAAAACACCTTGCCGTGCCATTTCTCAAAAGCTCTGTAAACTCCGCCGAACATCTGCTCTTTGATGTCAAGCGGGTATGAGTATTTGCCGCAGCTCTCGTGTAACGGCATCTGGAGTATCTTACTCTGCGCCGCTCTCGCTCTTATCTGCCGCAAAACAGGTTTTGTGAACGTCAAAGTCCCCAAAGATACGAGCGCAACGCTTTGCGGCGAAAAATCGCCCGTGAGGGCATCGGCGATACGTGAATACTCGTCTAGCCACCCATCAAAATATATCATCGGGTGCAAGTGAAAGCCCACCAAAACGCCATTTTCACTTAGGCTCTTCGCAGCTTTTATGCGCCCCGAAAGCGATGCGGTGAAATGCTCCTCGCTGTCTATGACCGCTTGAGGGTTGAGTGAAAATGTACAGATGATGTTTCGTGGCAGCTTGTTTTTCAACAGATAGCTCACGTTGTCGCTTTTGCTTTTGAACTCCAAGATGACATTTGGATTTTTGGCGGCGAATGTTATCAAGGCTTCCAGCGTGCCATTTTTATTGCCGAGCATAAGTGAGTCTGAGGATTGTCCTGTGCCGATGTGGTAGAGCTTGTCTGGCGAGAGTTGGAGGCGTGAGAGCTTGTCGGCGAAGTTTTTATCGCTTTTGAGCGCGCCGCCGTAAAATGTCTGTATAGAGCAGTACGAACAGTCAAATCCGCACCCCTCATACACATCAAGCGTGAGCAACCCGCAGCATCTCGTCTTGGGCGAAGCGACGGGACAAGTGCCAAATCCCACGCCCGCCTTGTCTATATACTCAAACCGTACCTCTCGTTTTTCGGGCGTTACTTTGTACGGATACGCTTTGGGCGAGTTTTTAAGCTCCTCGTAAGCCTGTGACAGACTTTGCAAACACTCGTCCCGTCCACTTTCATCAACCCACACTTTTTGTATCTCCTCGCCCCACATTTGCAAGTCTATGGCTATGGTTATGAGACGCTGTATCTGCGAAAAAGTTAGACGATAAAGCAGCGATTTTGTTTTGACAAACTCTTGCGAGCGTGGGTTGAGGCTGCAAAACGCCGTATGCTCCGCCGCTTTGTCAAAACGTTCATTTTGCATAGACACTCCACAATGGAAGGCTTTTTTGCATCAACGAGCTGAGCGTCTCTTTTGAGAAAAGTGTGGGGTTTAAGTGGTCTGAAACGACTTTAAATATATATTTCTCAACGCTTGATGGTACAGTCCGCAAAAACGCCTCGCCCTCTTGGTCTGCAAGGAGCGAATTTAAGCCCTCAGAGCTTGAAACAGGGTGCTCGTGAGATGAGAGTGAGGCGTAGGGGAGAGGCAAATCTGCGTGTGTGGTGCAAAAGAGCGAGCCGATTTTGACGCTTGTGTCCGCACAGCCGGCACAGCCTATATTTATGGCGGTTTTTGGCTCATACAGCGAGAGTGCGTAGAGTATCGCCGCTTCTGTTTTTTCGCCGCCGATGCCTGATACTATGAGTGCGATGTCGTCGTTTTTGTAGATATTGAACGGTATTTTGGCTATACATTTTAAGTGAAAATATCCGATGAGAGGTTTTGCCTCAGCTACAAGAGCGGTGTGAATAAGCGTTTTTATCTTCGTTTTCATCGTGTGATTATACCAAGAGAAACAAATTTCGTCAAAAAACCGCTCAACAGTGACATAAATCAAATAGATTTAATGAACTTCTCGCTAAAATCTTAAGTTAGCTATATATGCACAAAAATTTTAATAAGGGAGAAAAAATGGCTGTCGAAGAAGGACGAAGAAAATTCTTCGGCTTCGCGCTTGGCGGATTTGCGGCTCTTGGAGGGATTATATCTCTAGGGGCTATGAAAAGATCATGGGATCCGCTTCCGAGCGTTCAAGCTGCGGGTTTTTTGACCGTTGACCTATCGCCTATCAATGAGGGCGAACTGAGAACGGTTCAATGGAGAGGGTTGCCTGTTTTTATTTTGAAAAAGACAGGAGACATGAGTAAAAACGAGAAGAGAGATGTTGTCGTAGAAGACGCAAGCTATATCGTTGTTATCGGACTTTGTACACATCTTGGCTGTATACCCAACTGGGTTAGCTCAAAACAACAGTTTCAATGCGCCTGTCATGGTGGAGTTTTTAATGCAGACGGCTTAGTCGTTACCGCTCCTCCCCCAAGACCTTTGGATATTCCTCCGTTCAAGATAGACGGAAGCACTTTGGTGCTTGGCGAAGAAGGGCCGGAATATCAAAAACTCACGGCTAAAGTATAGGGAGGCGCGACATGGCAGAGATAAAAAAAGCAACAGGTTTTGTTGACTGGTTAGACCAGCGTTTGGCTATCAAGCCTCTTCTGAAAGTACTTATGACTGAGTATTGGATACCTAAAAATATCAACTTTTTATGGGCTATGGGCGTTGTGTTATTGACGCTTTTTAGCATACTTTTTGTTACGGGACTGTTTTTGTTGATGTACTACAAACCCGATGTAAATCTTGCTTTTGACAGCGTAAATCAAGTCATCATGCAAGAGGTGGCGTACGGCTGGCTTTGGCGGCATTTGCACGCTGTAGCGGCATCGCTCATCTTCCTCATCATATATATCCATATGTTTGTCGCTATATATTATGGTTCGTACAAAAAAGGCAGAGAGATTATCTGGATAAGCGGTATGCTTCTTTTTGTATGTTTCTCGGCTGAGGCGTTCAGCGGATATATGCTTCCTTGGGGGCAGATGAGTTATTGGGCGGCTAAAGTTATAACGGAGTTGTTCGCAAATGTACCGCTTATCGGCGACGGACTTGTCGTGTGGATAAGAGGAAATTATTACGTTTCAGACGCTACGCTGACGAGATTTTTTATGCTGCACGTTGTGTTGCTGCCTATCGTCATCATAGCTATCATCGCACTTCACTTCTATTCGTTGCGTGTTCCTCACGTGAACAATCAGGAAGCTGAAGAGTTCAACTTTGAGCGAGAGGCTGAAAAGTTCAAATACGGCAACAAAAAAGAGTCAAAAGTCATACCTTTTTGGCCTGCATTTTTGAGCAAAGACTTTTTTGTCGTAAGCGTGTTTATGATATTTTTCGTATATCTTGTCTGTTTTCATTTCAACTTCGCGATGGACCCTATCAACTTTGACCCTGCGGACAATATGAAAACCCCTTCACACATCTACCCTGAGTGGTACTTTTTGTGGAGTTACGAAGTGCTAAGAGGCTTCTACTTTGATATATTTGGCATTCCTGCGATGAGCATAGGACTTATAGCGTTTGGTTTGGCACAAGTGATATTTTTCTTGCTTCCATTTTTGGACAGAGACCCAAAAGTCATTCCAGCGCACAAAAGACCGCTTTTCCGCATATGGTTTTGGGTGTTGTTGGTAGATTTGATATTTTTGACACTCTACGGCAAACTACCTCCGGGCAACGATATATACAGCCTTTTTATCTCAAATAACTTGGCTGGATTTATAGCGACTATCATCTTTATAGCACTGTTTGTACTCTTGCCTATCATAACTGCAATTGAACGAAAAAACAGAGGAGGTGCGAAATGAGAGAGTTAAAGATTTTACTTATACTCGTAGCTTTTACGCTCGTAACGTATTACGGCATAGAGCCTTTCGCCCACAAAGAGATGCACGCTCATGTTGAGCCTGTCAATTTTGATGCGCAAGCGGAGGATATAAACCTTGCAAATCTAAGAATAGAAGAGGCGACAAAAGGTGTTTTAAGTGCTGAGGAAAAGCTAAAAATAGCTGAAAGTAAAGCTACTAAAAATGCTGACGATGAGAAACTTCAACAAGCTCTCGTTGATGCCGCAAAAGCTGTAGACGGAGCTAAAAAAGACCTTGATACTGCCCAAAACAGGCTTTCATCGTATCAAGAACTTTGGTCAAGCGTCAAAGAAACGAGCGCACTTACAGGAAATGCTGAAAATGGCGCAGAAGCTTTCTCTATGTCATGTGTGGCTTGCCACGGCGTGAAATCGCAAGATATGGAAGCTCCGTTTGACGACGCGCTCTCATCAGAGGCTTACGGCGTTGTCGTGCCTGACCTCAGCGATGCCGGAGCTATCTATGACAAGAACTTCTTGGCGGCTTTGATTATCAATCCTGCGCACGCTTTGAAGTTAGACCACAAATTTAACGACGACAGACCGTTTCCGATGACGCCATTTGGCGGCGTTGGCGAGGATTTCAACCAAGATGTAGCTGACATCGTAGCTTATTTGCGCTCAATAGCTCCAAAAGAGTTTGACGGCAAAGAGGTCTTTGAAAGCGCTTGCTTGAGATGCCACGACTTGAGATATGACAAGCTTACCGCAACGAGCGAAAAAAATGCGCTAAAAGGTTATGTAGGCTCAAATCCGCCTGATATATCTACGATGATAAGGTCGCGCGGGGCAGAGTATCTTGAAACATTTATCAACGACCCGCAGAAAAATATCGCCGGTACGGCTATGCCTCGTGTCGGTCTAAATGAAGACGCACAAGAGAAACTTATGGGTTACTTGGAGCAAGTAGGCGACAGTACAAAAGATGAGAGAAAAACAGTCGGTTTTTGGCTGATAGGATTTTTCGCTATTCTTTCAGTGCTAGCGTATTTGTGGAAACAAGGGGTATGGAGAGAGCTTCACTAAGCTTTAGAGGCGGGCGTTTTTAGCCTGCCTCCCCCTACACTTTGGACTTCTTTATTTATAGCCTCTTTTTATTATATTAAATTTCTCTCTTTTGAAGCATTATGTTTACTGTTCGCTCGTCAATCTTTTCGTTAGATTTTGATTGTCCAGCAGCGATTTCAACTGTGTGATGGCAACGCTGTTGAGTTGCACTAGTCGTTCACCTTGCGAAAGTCCCTGACGTATCAGCAAAGCATTGATACTTTCCATATTTGAGAGGACAACCAACTGTTCTAGTGTGGCAAAATCGCGGATATTTCCCTTTTCGTCAGGATTTTCGCCTCGCCATTGCAGCGCCGTTTTGCCAAATAGTGCGACATTTAGCAGGTCGGCTTCGTTGGCGTAAACAGACGTTGCCTGCTCTTTGGTTACGTTCTTTGGAATAATTTCCTCTTTGATAGCGTCAGTGTGT
Organism: Campylobacteraceae bacterium; assembly: GCA_031290675.1. Lineage (GTDB taxonomy): Bacteria > Campylobacterota > Campylobacteria > Campylobacterales > Campylobacteraceae > JAIRKW01. The sequence continues at coordinate 6,385 of JAITNC010000107.1, forward strand.
ATGCGATAATTGATTTTTGAGAGCGTGCGCTGCAAGTTCCACTCCAATGATAGGCGGTGATTTTCGTCCTCTTTTAAGCGTTGGAACTCTTTGACAAGATAAAACTTAAATTCAGCACTGAGCCATGTAGCAAACTCAAAAGCAATATCACGATGGGCAAAAGTACCGCCGTTATAACGACCGGGCTTGGCTATTATGCCAATAGCTTCGGTTTTTTCAATCCATTGTTTGGAAGTTAACACATAGCCATAACTACCGCTTTCATTTTTAATGTTGTTGAATTCAACAACATTAAAATCGGGATTGTTAGTGCGCTCCCAAATGCCAACATATTCTATAGTATAACGGGCACTCAACCAACGAGAAATAACATATCCAGTTGCTTCCGCATTTTTATACTTCGCCATATCGGTCAGCGATATGTATTCGTCTTTCCTGTGCGACAACAAGGCTATTTCTGTTCCCTGTACAGTGATGGTTTCTTTCTTGCTCATACCTTCCCTTTTGCGTCCCCTTTGGCAGACGAGTTTATTTGTTTATGATTTTATCATAAAGTTATGTATTTATTGTGTAGACAGGTTTATTGTCCTTGCAAAGTGATATATTATTGTGCTATTTTTAACTGTATGGTATTCCATACGGTTAAAATCGGAATTGCACAAATTTTATAATGAGTATCCATTTTGCGTCATGGCTTCAGCGAAGCCGTGAGCATCTAAGTTTTGTGTGTGTTGATAAAGAAGTGGATTGCCGCGCCGCGAGTACGCTCCTCGCAATGACGGAGCGGGCGCAAATAGACTAAACTACTCCTCTTTATATGCACCAAAAGAGAGTATGCGCTCATATCGCTTGTTTAGTCTTGTTTTGCTATCTTGTGTGTCCAAAAATTGAAGAGCTTGAATGATGTAGTTACCCACGACAGATATGGCGCTCTCTTTATCTCTGTGCGCTCCTATCAGCGGTTCGGCGATGACATCGTCTATAAGTTCCAGACTTTTAAGGTCTTCGGCTGTTATGCGCATAGCTTTTGTGGCGCTCTCCTGCTTCGTAGGGTCATTCCACAATATAGCAGCGCAGCCTTCGGGAGAAATGACGGAAAACACCGAATACTTCATCATAGCTACTCTATCCGCTACGCCCATAGCCAACGCACCGCCGCTGCCGCCTTCGCCTATGACGATAGAGATGGTCTTGGTGTTGAGCTGACTTAGTTCATACAGGTTTCTTGCGATAGCTTCGCTCTGTCCGCGCTCTTCCGCTCCTACGCCCGGGTATGCGCCCGGAGTGTCCACGAAAAATACGACAGGAAGTGAGAATTTTTCAGCCAATTTGCAAACTCTCAGCACTTTTCTGTAGCCTTCAGGGTGAGGCATACCAAAGTTGCGTCTGATTTTGTTTTTTGTGCCTCTGCCTTTTTGCTCGCCTATCATGACTATCTTGCGTCCGACAAAACTTCCGACATAACAGACTATGGAGGCGTCGTCCCCGAACGCTCTATCGCCGTGAAGCTCGTAATAATCGTTCAAAAGCGCTCTCATATAGTCTATAGCGTATGGCCTGTCAGGGTGACGGGCAAGTTGGAGTTTTTGGTAATCACTCAAGTTTTTGTAAGTTTTAGCGACCTCTTTTTCAAGGTTTTTTTGCAAAATCTCAACAGCAGGGTCATCATCTTTTATCTTAGCTGCTGAAAGCTCCTCGTCTATCTGTTTGATATGTTTTTCAAAGTCAAGATATGTCGCCAAACTATTTCACTTTTTTAAATATTATCACGCCGTTTGTGCCGCCAAAACCAAATGAGTTACTCATAACGGTTTCTATTTCGGCATATCTGGCAGTGTTTGGTATGTAGTCCAAATCGCACTCAGGGTCTTTGACCTCTTGGTTTATCGTAGGCGGAAGTACGCCCGCATTTAACGCCATGATGGATATGACAGCTTCTATCGCGCCGGCCGCTCCCAGACAGTGTCCCGTCTGCCCTTTGGTAGAGCTTATCGGAGGTGGGTTTTTGAAGATAGACTTGATAGCCATGGTTTCGTACAGGTCGTTGTATTTTGTGCTTGTTCCGTGTGCGTTGATATAGTCAACACTCTCAAGGTTTGCCATCTTCAAAGCCGCTCTCATAGCCCTTCTAGCACCCTCGCCTTCAGGGGCCGGCGTAGTGATATGGTTGGCGTCCCCGCTCTCTCCAAATCCTACTATCTCGGCGTAAATCTTCGCACCCCTCGCCACAGCGTCCTCGTAAGTTTCAAGTATCAACGCTCCTGCGCCCTCGCCCATGACAAAGCCATCTCGCTCATTGTCAAACGGACGGGAAGCTTTTTGCGGCTCGTCATTTCTCGTGGACAACGCTCTCATGGCGGCAAATCCGGCTATACCTATGTCGCATATAGCAGACTCTGCGCCTACTACCAACATCTTATCAGCTCCGCCGACAGCGATAGTTTTAAAGGCCTCATTTATAGCGTGAACTCCAGCCGCACACGCTGTAACAGAAGCGAGGTTCGGGCCTTTTAGTCCGTATTGGATAGATACAAAACCACCAAGCATATTTATAAGGGAGGAGGGTATAAAAAACGGAGATACTTTTCGCGGGCCTCTTGTGTGGGAAGCGACAGAGTTTTTTTCTATATTTGGAAGTCCGCCGATACCGGCAGCCGAGCTTACACCAAATCTATCGGCGTCAAATTCTTGAATATTTGCGTCTTTGAGGGCGTCTTGGGCTGCTTTGAGACCAAGCTGTATAAATCTGTCAGCTTTTTTGACCTCTTTGCCATCCAAAACGACTTCAGGGTCAAAGCCTTCCACCTCGCCTGCTATCGTAACAGGGTGATTGGAAGCGTCAAACAGAGCAATTCTTTTAATGCCACTTTTGCCTTCAACTATGGCTTTAAAAGAACTCTCTTTGTCAAGCCCTACACAATTTATCATACCCATACCCGTAACAACAACTCTCTTTAACATACGCTATACCTTTAAAATATATTTATTGATAAAAGGAAAATCCCGCCGTTTTTACAGCGGGCTTTTAGTAGAAAATTATTTGTTGTGTGTTTCAATATATTTAATTACATCATTGACGGTAACGATTTTTTCGGCGTCAGTATCAGGAATCTCAATATCAAATTTCTCCTCCAAAGCCATAACAAGCTCAACAACGTCAAGCGAGTCAGCTCCCAAGTCCTCAACAAATTTAGATTCTTCTTTTACCTCTGCTGGGTTTACATTTAACTGCTCTACTACAACTTCTTTGACATCGTCAAATAGCGCCATGTGCTACTCCTTAAAAAATTTAGCACTATTTTAGCAAAATAAGCTTAAAAGCTTTTTGAAAGCTATGTTTATAGATAGCTTACACCCTCTTTTCTTATCTTAAACTCTTCACAAACACATATTTTCTGCACTTGTGCGTCATTGCGGTGAGCCGAAAGCCCACCCTCCTCCTCCGTCATTGCGAGCTTGTACTCAAGCGTGACGATCTCAGCTCTCTTGGTGCTACTTTCTTTTCCGAAAGAAAGTAGCCTTCTTGCTTGCAAGTAGCGAGCGAAGCGAAGCTAAAATAAACTCCCCCTAAGTGTAACTGTCCTTCGGATACCCTGCGCATTTTCGTGTTGATAGGCAGCTCGCAAACTCACTCAGTCGTTCAAACAGTCCTCGCTCTTTATCCTATCAACACTTTAAATACTTGGCAGTTACAACGGGGCTAACAGCAAACTGCGTTTGCTGTATTTTGCTGACGCAAAATGTGGATTGCCACGTCGCTACGCTCCTCGCAATGACGGCAAACACCAAATTTACAAAATTTTAGCGACGTAATTTTGCACGATAATGAGGCGCAAATGAAGCCTTACAAATAAAACCACCCCGCCCTTCGCTCCCCCCTCCGCAGGAGGGGAATTAGTGAGCGAGCGCGGCGAAATTGCAACGATGTTAGCGTGCGAAAGAGCGAGCTAAAAATTGTAAAAGACAAGGTTAGGAGATTTTACAAAGGCTCGACATGGCGTAAAATCTCCGTATAGTCCTTTTTTCTCTTTTTGTACCCTTTCAGTCCTTTTTTTTAAATCATTTGATATCATCAGCATAGTTTTTTCTGGGAGCTTTTAAATGCAGACTTTTGCGA
>JAITNC010000113.1 GCA_031290675.1 Campylobacteraceae bacterium
AGAAATCATAATGGATTGTCTAAAGAGCATAAGATATCTTATCTGAAATGGTATTGTTATTACAAGAGTATTTGATGAAAAATGGTAAATCCAGCCTCTCTTTTTGAGTATTATGCCCATTGCGAGCCTGTATTCAGGCGTGGCAATCCAGTCTTAACACGGCAGGAATGCGCTACACACGCCATTCTGTGTCATTGTGAGGAGCGAAGCGACGTAACAATCTCAGCTTTATTTCCTACCAAAAATAATTTAAATAATATGAAATACATCGCTATTTATTTATATAATATTTACTTTTTGTGCCATTATCATATGTATTGCCACATTGCTACGCTCCTCGCAATGACGATTGGAGTGTGCCCTTTGTGAACCAAACTTCGCTCATCATTACTATGATTAAGTTTAAGTTTGCTAAAATTATAAAAATTCTTTAAAGGGTGTAAAGATGAAAAAATTAGCGGCGTTTTTTGTGTTTATTATGATAGCAGGAGGGGCGTTTTTACTTGTATTAAATAAAAATTTTGCCAAAGACAGCGTTACATACAACAGTGTTGATGTCAGCAAAAGCTCGCCTGTAAGCGGCAAGATATTTAGAGTATGCGTCAATGAGTTCAGCAAATGCGGCTTTGTAGACGAGGAGGGAAATATCGTACTTGAGCCAAAATATGAAACGATTTTGGATTTTAAGCACGGTTTGGCGATAGTAACTCAAAGACACGAAAACTTTGGTTTTGTAAATGAAAAAGGCGAAATTGCGATAGAACTAAAGTTCAGCTACGTTAGCGATTTTAACGCCAATGGCTTTGCGGCAGCAGCAAAAGAAGGCAAATACGGCATTATCAACAAAAGCGGCGAGTGGGTTGTAGAGCCGGACTTGACGTTTATGTATATCGGCGGCTTTAACGACGAGGGCTTAGCGATAGCGGTAGACATAAACAGCAAATTTGGAATTATAAACGAGAGCGGCGAGTGGCTCGTAGAGCCAAAGTTTGAGCAAATGACGTGGTCTAAAGATTTGATACTAGCACTGAGCGATGAGCGATGGGGCTTTATCAACAAAAGCGGCGAGTGGGTCGTAGAGCCAAGATTTGACACCATACACGGATATTTCAACGAAAATGGCTCTACGTTGGCAAACACTACACAAGGCGTTTGGGGACTTTTGAGAGAAAACGGCGAATTTACCCCAAAACCCGAAATAAAAACCATCACAGAGTATCTGTACGGAGCTATAGCGCAAGGAACATCTACGAGCGGAATAAGAGTTTTGATAAACGCAGAGGGTAAGGTATTTCCAAGAAATTTTGATTATGTCGGCAGTTTTTCAAATGGTTTGGCGATGGTATGGTCTGAAAATAAATCAAAAGGATACATCAACGAAGAGGGCGAAGTTGCGATAAAAGCGCAGTTTGAAGACGCTAACGCTTTTGCCAAGAACGGCTTGGCGGCGGTCAAAACAGAGGGCAAATGGGGCTTTATCAACAAAAGCGGCGAATTTGCTATAAATCCAAGTTTTGATGACGCAGGACTTTTCTTTGACAATGGCTTGGCAAGCGTGGCTGTGGGCGATGAGGACGGAGAACACCTCAAATGGGGCTTGATAAACGAGCAAGGCGAATGGGTCGCAAGCCCGCAATTTGGTGAAATTTGGGGCTTTGACAAAGACGGCTTGGGGTTTGTTTTGGTGGAAAATGGTTATGGGTATATAGACCAAAGCGGCGAATTTATCTTTTTCATAGACGAAACAAACGGATATGATGATAGAGTAGCTAAAAACCGCAAGGGGGAGATAGTTTGGAGGGAGAGTAAGATAGAGTAAGTCTCTGCCTTTTTTTACGGAGATTTTACTTCAAAAATCTCCTAACTTAATCTTTTACAATTTTTAGCTTGTTATTTCACACGCTAATTTCGTTGCAATTTCGCCGCGCTCGCTCACGTACGTTTAGTACGCACCGCTCGCGGGCTTCATTTGCGCCTCGTTATCGTGCAAAAAACTGACGCTAAAATCTTGTAAATTTAGAGTTAATTCCCCTCTATGGAGGGGTGCCCGTAGGGCGGGGTGGTTTGTCTTATCTTTTGCATATTTTAACTTTGCTCTTTCGTGCCTATATTTCGTTGTTTTCAACTTGGCTTCGTTACATACCAGTGCGTATGCGCCTCGCCAAATTTTCAAACTGCCTTATATAGACACAAAATTACGTCGTTAAACTTATGCAAATTTGCTCTTTTGTGTCATCGTGAGCCGAAGGCGTGACGATCTCAGCTCTCAGCCCCCTCCCGTCATTGCGGGCTTGACCCGCAACCTCAGGCGTGGCAATCCACTCTTGTGTCATACAATGTAATACAAAAACACAGATACTTTGGCTTTGCCTTTATATGACAAAATAGTGGAGTGGATTGCCACGTCGCTTCGCTCCTCGCAATGACGGGAAAGTGTATTTTGTCAGAGCACAAACACAATGAATGTTACTTTCAAAGTAGCTACTAAGTCAATTTAAAGTAAAATACTGCATTATTTTGTGTCAGGGAGAATTAAAATGGCTATTACTGTCTATTATGATAAAGATTGTGATTTGAGCATCATCAGAAAGAAAAAAGTCGCGATGATTGGCTTTGGAAGTCAAGGACACGCTCACGCTGAAAACTTAAGAGAGAGCGGCGTTGAAGTCATCGTAGGTTTGAGAAAAGGCGGCAGTTCTTGGAAAAAAGCCGAAGATAAGGGCTTTAAAGTTCTAAGTGTGGCGGACGCTGTAAAAGAGGCAAATGTCATCATGATACTGCTTCCGGACGAGCTTCAAGCTGATGTTTACAAAGATGAGATAGAGCCAAACCTCAAAGACGGCTCGGCTATAGCATTTGGACACGGTTTCAATATACATTTTGGTCAAATCGTGCCTAAAAAGAACATTGATGTTATCATGATAGCGCCAAAAGCTCCGGGTCATACCGTAAGAAGCGAGTTCAAAAACGGCGGCGGTATTCCCGACTTGATAGCTGTTGAGCAAGACTCAAGCGGACACGCCAAAGATATAGCCCTAAGTTACGCTTCTGCTATCGGCGGCGGACGAACGGGTATCATTGAAACGACATTTAAAAACGAAACAGAAACAGACCTTTTTGGCGAGCAAGCTGTACTTTGCGGCGGCGTTACTGCGCTTGTACAGGCTGGATTTGAAACTTTGACAGAAGCTGGATACGAGCCTGAGATGGCGTATTTTGAGTGTTTGCACGAGTTGAAACTCATCGTAGATTTGATATATCAGGGCGGTATCGGCGATATGCGATACTCTATCTCAAATACAGCCGAATACGGCGACTATGTGAGCGGTCCGAGAGTTGTTACAAGCGAGAGCAAAAAGGCTATGAAGCAGATACTAAAAGAGATACAAAACGGACAATTTGCAAAAGATTTTATCCTTGAGCGCAAAGCTGGCTACACAAGAATGAACGCTGAGCGTGGCGCAACGGACAGGTCTTTGATAGAACAAACAGGCAGAAAACTTCGCGCTATGATGCCTTGGATAAGCGCAGGCAAGATTATAAATAAAGATAAAAATTAATATTTATTGACATAGGGCGGATAGCGTGTGAGCTTCCGCCCGTTTTTATTTCAACTTTCAGGATAGTTTTTGAGAAAACCAAAAAAATATACAAAAAAAAGGGCTCGTTCGTCATCTCGTGTAAAAATAACAAAATTGCATATCATCGTGATGATAGCCTTACTGCTTGCCGTTTTTATCGGACTTGTAAGCTCTTTGGTATATATCTTTATAGACCAAAAACCTCAAGCGCCGATTGTCATCTCAAACGTTACAACTCCTCATAGCGGCAACGATACGATTATTGGCACGACGAACGCTACGAATGCGACCGATACAAATGTAACTGCAAATATCACTTTGGGCAATCTCTCAAATGTTATAAAAGTCCCAAATGCCACGATGCCGCATAAAACAAAACTCGTTATCATCATAGATGACGTCGTAAACGCCCATCAAGTAAAGAAGATATCTTCTATTCCGCTCAAATTGACGCCATCGTTTTTGCCGCCAAAAAAAGACACCCCATACTCCCCAAAACTTGCCAGAAATACAGAGTTTTACATGGTTCATCTACCGACAGAAGCTCTAAATTTCAGCGCAGAGCCGATAACGCTATTGACCAGTGACAGTTACGATGATATACTGAAAAAACTCTCCAAATTCAAAAAAGATTTTCCGCGAGCCATATACTACAACAACCACACGGGCAGCAAGTTCACGGCGGATTTGGAAGCTATGAAGAAGCTATTTCGGGCTATGGACGCACTCGGGCTTGTTTTTGTGGACAGCAGAACGACAGCCGAAACGAAAGCCCCCGACGTAGCCGCCAGACTTGGCAAGCGGCTTTTGCAAAGAGAT